>NZ_JAWOVM010000023.1:0-58213 GCF_033339895.1 Vibrio sp. 1751 | reverse complement strand
TACGAAGGCGACGAATCTTTCCTAGTTTCTGAAGGTACTGAAGCGACTAACAAGCTTTGGGCTAAGGTAATGGAAGGCATCAAACAAGAGAACGCGACTCACGCTCCTGTTGATTTTGATACTTCAGTTATCTCTACCATCACTGCTCACGATGCAGGCTACATCGAAAAAGACCTAGAAACTATCGTAGGTCTTCAAACTGACGCTCCTCTAAAACGTGCGATCATCCCTAACGGTGGTATCCGCATGGTTGAAGGTTCATGCAAAGCCTACGACCGCGAGCTAGACCCACAAGTTAAAAAAATCTACACAGAATACCGTAAAACTCACAACCAAGGCGTTTTCGATATCTACACTCCTCAAATCATGGCGTGTCGTAAATCTGGCGTACTGACTGGTCTTCCAGATGCATACGGTCGTGGTCGTATCATCGGTGACTACCGTCGTGTTGCTCTATACGGTATTGACTTCCTAATGAAGGATAAATTCGCGCAGTTCTCTTCTCTACAAGAGCGTTTTGAGAACGGCGAAGACCTACAAATGACAATGCAGCTTCGTGAAGAGATCGCAGAGCAACACCGTGCTCTAGGTCAAATCAAAGAAATGGCTGCAAAATACGGTTGTGATATTTCTCGTCCTGCTGAAACTGCGCAAGAAGCTATTCAGTGGACTTACTTCGGTTACCTAGCTGCTGTTAAATCTCAAAACGGTGCGGCTATGTCTCTAGGTCGTACTTCTACGTTCCTAGACATCTTCATCGAACGTGATATCGCGGCTGGTAAGCTAACTGAAGAACAAGCTCAGGAAATGATCGACCACTTCGTAATGAAACTACGTATGGTTCGTTTCCTACGTACTCCTGAGTACGATGATCTATTCTCTGGCGACCCTATCTGGGCAACTGAGTCTATGGGTGGTATGGGTCTTGACGGTCGTACGCTAGTTACTCGTACAAACTTCCGTTTCCTAAACTCACTATACACTATGGGTCCTTCTCCAGAGCCAAACATCACTGTTCTTTGGTCTGAGCAACTACCTGAAGGCTTCAAGAAGTTCTGTGCGAAAGTATCTATCGATACTTCTTCTATTCAGTACGAAAATGACGACCTAATGCGTCCAGACATGAACTCTGACGACTACGCGATCGCATGTTGTGTATCTCCAATGGTTGTTGGTAAGCAAATGCAGTTCTTCGGTGCTCGTGCGAACCTTGCGAAAACAATGCTTTACACCATCAACGGTGGTGTGGATGAGAAGCTAAAAATCCAAGTTGGCCCGCAAATGCCTAAGATCGAAGGCGATGTTCTTAACTACGATGAACTGTGGGAGAAAATGGACCACTTCATGGATTGGCTAGCGAAACAATATGTGACTGCACTAAACGCTATCCACTTCATGCACGATAAGTACAGCTACGAAGCGGCACTAATGGCTCTACACGACCGTGACGTTAAACGTACTATGGCTTGTGGTATTGCTGGTCTATCTGTTGCGGCTGACTCACTATCTGCAATTAAATACGCAAAAGTTAAGCCAATTCGTGACGAAGACGGTCTAGCAATCGACTTCGAAATCGAAGGCGATTACCCTAAATTCGGTAACAACGACCCACGCGTTGATGACATTGCATGTGAACTTGTTTCTGTATTTATGGGCAAAATCCGTAAGCTTAAGACTTACCGTGATGCAATCCCTACTCAGTCAATTCTTACTATCACTTCAAACGTGGTTTACGGTAAGAAAACTGGTAACACGCCTGACGGTCGTCGTGCTGGTGCTCCATTTGCTCCAGGTGCAAACCCAATGCACGGTCGTGACGAGAAAGGTGCTGTAGCATCACTAACTTCAGTTGCTAAACTGCCGTTTGCTGACGCACAAGATGGTATCTCTTACACATTCTCTATCGTACCTAACGCACTAGGTAAAGATGAGGGTTCACAACGCGCTAACCTTGCTGGTCTTATGGATGGTTACTTCCACCACGAAGCGGGTATCGAAGGTGGTCAACACCTAAACGTGAACGTTCTTAACCGTGAAACTCTAGAAGACGCAGTTAAGCACCCAGAGAAATACCCTCAGCTAACAATCCGTGTATCTGGTTACGCTGTTCGCTTCAACTCTCTAACTGCAGAGCAACAAGCTGACGTAATCGCGCGTACATTCACTGAGTCTCTATAAGACTATAGCGAAATAACGTTCTAGTAATACAACAAAGGCTGATGCTAAGTAGCATCAGCCTTTTTTTATTTCTTGAATGAAAGTTGTGATATCGCGAAAGACTTTTGCCCGCATTCTTACGTATGATGCGAAAAAAGTTAGCAAATAAAGTCTATGAGATTTAGTAAATTAATTATTCTTACCCTTCTTTCTCCAGTTGCAATAGCATCCACTAAGTCTACGGTTTCTTTTACCATCGACAACGATGGTATTTTTGGAGTCGATCAAGACTATACGAATGGTGTTTTCCTTTCTTACGCGACAGACCAACTGACACAAGAAAGCCAATGGAAATGGCTGAGTCTAGCTAACTCAGAGCACGCCAATATCGATAAAATAGAGTTGGTTCTTGGCCACAAGATGTGGACTCCAAGCGACATTGAAGCCGATTATCCACTAATCAATGATCGCCCATATGCCGGTTACCTACACACCGAAATCAACTACCTTTCCCTAACGAGTGACAAAGCTGTACGGTACAATTTCACCATAGGAACTACGGGTGAAAGTTCGCTATCAGAAAAGGCGCAAGAAATCGTTCACGGCATAACAGGATCGACGGACCCTCAAGGTTGGGATTACCAGATTGAAGATAAAGTTGCGTTCAGCCTTGGTTACCGCGTATTTAACAAATTGATGCGCAGCGAAGAACAAAAAACACAATGGGAGATCACCAACATTAACGACATCAATGCGGGTAACTTCCGTAGTGATGTCTCTCAAGGCGTCATGTTTCGTTGGGGTACAAACCTAGCGAATAGCATCGGAGCAGCCAATATCAGTGTCGAAAGCCCTTTCTCAGCAAGTATGATCGCTCAGAACACGTCGAGTTGGTTCTTGTTCACCGGGTTTGAAGGTCGTTACCGCTTTAATGACATGACTATCGAAGGAGATCGTCCTGGCATTCCTGAACCGTCAGCGCCATACGACGTCACACTGCAAAATTGGCAAGCAAGTGCCGTCGCGGGGGTATCTTGGTACAACCAAAATTACGGTGCAAGCATCACCTTTACGATTAAAACACCGGATTATGAAGAAGCCCAAACCGATGTTTATGGGACAGGCTCGTTCTCCGTGTTCGCCTTTTTCTAAAAACTGGATTATCCCAGCATCGAAGTCAATCTAGATACACGGCAAGTTCTCGGGGTAGGTATTAACCACCTCGTGTTCAAGCGTTTATGTAGATTGGCTCCATCTATTTTCTTTCTTCAAATAACCTTGCCTTTAGTACCGACAAAGCTGTTTTAACCCTGCTTTTTGTAATAAAATAACAGCTAGAATTTACTAGTAATGAGAGCAAAAGATGTCAACAGCTGGTCGTATTCACTCATTTGAGTCATGTGGTACCGTAGACGGACCTGGTATTCGATTTATCGTCTTCTTGCAAGGTTGTTTAATGCGCTGTAAGTATTGCCATAACCGCGATACTTGGGACACGCATGATGGCAAAGAAGTCACGGTTGAAGAAATCATTTCCGAAGCGAAAAGTTACCGCCACTTCATGAATGCATCAGGCGGTGGCGTTACTTGTTCTGGCGGCGAAGCGATGCTTCAACCGGAATTCGTACGTGATTTTTTCCGCGCTGCTAAAGCCGAAGGCATTCATACATGTCTAGATACTAACGGTTATGTTCGTAAGCACACTGATGTTATCGATGAAGTACTGGATGCAACAGACTTAGTCATGCTTGACATCAAACACATGAAAGACGAAGTGCACCAAGATCTCATTGGTGTATCCAACCGACGCACATTGGACTTTGCTCGTTACTTGCAAAAAATCGGAAAGAAAACATGGATTCGCTATGTCGTCGTGCCTGGTTACACAGATGACCTAGAAGCAGCACACATGCTTGGTGAATTTATTAAAGACATGGATAACATCGAAAAGGTCGAGTTACTTCCTTACCACAAATTAGGGGCTCATAAGTGGGAAGCGTTAGGCTTAGAATACCCACTCGAAGGCGTAAACCCGCCACCGAAAGAAACCATGGATGAAATTCAATCCATTCTTGCTCAATACAACGATAACGTAAAATACTAAGTGAACCGCAAGACTAACCTCTTTAAAATACCAGCTTATTGCTGGTATTTTTTTGATTATATCTAAGCCTTATCAGTGAGTTTCTCTGCGGTCATTTAGGTATAAAAAGAACGATAGAAATGATTGCGTCATGTTCGCATAGGAAGGAAGTAACATGGATTTGTTTAACTTAGGCTCTCTTGTTGTCTCAATTTGGATAGTAGTAGTCTACTGCCTACCAGATTGGAAAAAAGTCGTTTGGCCCAAACTGGAAAAAGAAAAAGGATTTCAGCACCTCGTTTTTGCAACGCTCTTCTTTTTCAGTATTTTATGGACAGCTCAAGCAGGTGTAAAAGAAGGATTACAGATTCATTTTCTTGCACTAACAACGCTGACGATGATGTATGGTTGGCGCATGGCATTTCTACTCAGCATTCCCGCTATGTTGGTCAACCACCTACTACATGATGTGTCCTTGCTACTCTTACCCACGTCGTTAGTTCTATCAGCCCTAATTCCGATTTTCATTAGTTACTTAGTGTTTCTTCTGAGTTACCACTACTTGCCACGAAACATTTTTGTTTTCATCTTCGTTGCTGGATTTTTCAATGGCGCGATAACAGGAAGTCTGCACCTCATCATTAACTCTTTTTATCACCTATCAGTTGGTCACTACGATTGGGAAACCATTCAACATAACTACTTTGTTTTTGTGCCGTTGCTCGCCTTTCCTGAAGGTCTACTAAATGGTATGGCACTGGCGGTTTTAACCGTATTCAAGCCAGAGTGGCTGAGAGTATTTTCAGACCGAGACTACATATACAATCATTACCATAAATAAGTGTTTTCAAACTGGTCAAAAGTGACAGTTCTTGCCATTTTTTAGTATTAAATATGTGTTGAGATCATGTTTCACTCATGTCTTAAGCGTTAACCTAAGCACATTAAAAATGTATTAGATATCTAGTGAGGTCACCATGGAAATGTCAAACGCTCAACGTTTGATTCTATCAAACCAATACAACCTTATGTCTCAATTTGATCCAAGTAATGCGGCCAAATACAAACGCTTACAAACGATCGTTGAACGTGGTTATGAACTACAAATGCGAGAGTTGAACAAAGATTTCGGCTGCCTCTCAGAAGCAGAATGTCGTGAGATCATCGACGTTATGGAGATGTATCATGCGATGCAAGAATCTTACAACATGCTAGACAATGAAGACCGCAGCAACGTAGATCAGCGCCGCTTGAAGTTCTTGGGATTTGATATCGCTTCAGAAGCGCAACAAGTACATTACGTACGTTTTCTCATCGATTCTGAAGGTTTGTACCCTCAGTTTGACAAGGCAGATCATCACTTTAACAGCCAAATGCCGATGCTAGATAAATACCGCCGTATGCTGCAAACTTGGCGTAACTGCCCTCGTCAGTATCATTTATGTGAAAACGAACTAGCGCAAATCTTCAGCGCATAAAATGGTCGTCTAAGAATGAGGAGAGCGCCCGCTCTCCTTGTTATTTACCCTGTCACAAACTTATCTAAGACTTTGCTCTCTTCCTACCTCTTTCACTTACCTTGCTCAATGTAGAACAACGAATCACTGAGACTCTTCTGTCTTTGCCAAATATTTGATTTCTATTGCACCTATTCACGACATAAATTCGTCCTTAATAAAAGAGTGATTCAAATGTCACTTTTACAATAAATTCATAATTGTTAAGCAAAATTGCAAATCCCCGACTAGGCTTAAGTAGAGAAAGGCTGTGATTGAAAAATTCATATCCACCGCTCACCGTTGTAACGAAAAAACCGTCCATAAAGCAAAGTCTTTGGTGTCGCCAATCTTACATTCTGTACGAACCAAATGTGATAACAGGACGTATATTCAAACAACAACGAGCATAACTGTTGGTGGAAAGCCTGAATCAACGTTCGTCGGTAGACTGACTATTAAAGGGGAAAGCGACATGAGTATTTTCGACCACTATCAATCAAGATATGAAGCTGCAAAAGATGAAGAGATGTCGTTACAGGAGTTTTTAGCCCTGTGTAAAGATGACAAAAGCGCTTATGCTAATGCAGCAGAACGCCTACTGATGGCGATTGGTGAACCAGAGATAATCGATACGGCAAAGGATCCGAGACTAAGCCGAATCTTCTCGAATCGTGTTATCTCTCGTTATGAAACCTTTAAAGACTTTTATGGCATGGAAGATGCCATAGAACAAATTGTGTCTTACCTAAAACATGCGGCGCAAGGCTTAGAAGAGCGTAAGCAGATTCTTTACTTACTCGGCCCTGTAGGTGGCGGTAAGTCTTCGCTTGCAGAAAAGCTTAAGGCTCTGATGGAACAGATGCCTATTTATGTTCTTACTGCTAACGGCGAACGCAGCCCAGTGAATGACCATCCGTTCTGCCTATTCAAAGCCACAGAAGATGGCGATATTTTGAAAAAAGAATATGGCATCGAGCACCGTTATCTTCGCTCGATAATGTCTCCTTGGGCCGCTAAACGTCTTCACGAGTTTGGTGGTGATATCACCAAATTTAAAGTAGTGAAAGTACGCCCTTCTATCCTTGACCAAATCGGTATTGCCAAAACTGAACCAGGCGATGAAAACAACCAAGATATCTCATCATTGGTTGGTAAAGTCGATATTCGTAAGCTTGAACACTATTCGCAAGACGATCCAGACGCTTACAGCTACTCCGGTGCGCTGTGTAAAGCAAACCAAGGTTTAATGGAATTCGTTGAGATGTTCAAAGCACCAATCAAAGTGCTTCACCCGCTGTTAACAGCAACGCAAGAAGGCAACTTCAACGGCACAGAAGGCCTTTCTGCGATTCCATTCGACGGTATGATTCTGGCTCACTCAAACGAATCTGAGTGGCAGACCTTCCGTAACAACAAGAACAATGAAGCGTTCTTGGACCGTGTTTATATTGTGAAAGTACCTTACTGTCTACGTGTTTCAGAAGAAGTCAAAATCTACCAAAAACTTCTTGAAAACAGTGAGTTGTCTCAAGCCCCTTGTTCACCAAGCACGCTCGAGACTCTGGCACAATTCAGTATTCTTTCTCGACTTAAAGAGCCTGAGAACTCGTCCATCTTCTCTAAGATGCGCGTATACGACGGTGAAACGCTGAAAGATACGGATCCAAAGGCAAAAAGCTATCAAGAGTATCGTGATTATGCTGGTGTCGATGAAGGCATGAACGGTCTCTCAACACGTTTTGCCTTTAAGATTTTGTCACGCGTATTTAACTTCGACCAAACCGAAGTGGCAGCCAACCCTGTACATCTATTCTATGTGATTGAACAACAGGTTGAGCGCGAACAGTTCCCTGCTGAAACAGCAGAGAAATATCTCGAGTTCTTGAAAGGCTACCTAGTACCTCGATACGTTGAATTTATCGGTAAAGAGATTCAGACCGCTTATCTTGAGTCTTACTCTGAATACGGCCAAAACATCTTCGATCGATATGTCACCTATGCAGACTTCTGGATTCAAGATCAAGAGTACCGAGATCCAGAAACTGGTCAGCTATTTGATCGCTCTTCACTGAATGCTGAGCTAGAGAAGATCGAAAAAACAGCTGGTATTTCTAACCCGAAAGATTTCCGAAACGAAATCGTTAACTTTGTGCTTCGTGCGAAAGCGAATAACAATGGTCAAAACCCGGTTTGGACCAGCTACGAAAAACTGCGCACAGTAATCGAGAAGAAAATGTTCTCCAATACCGAAGAGCTACTTCCGGTTATCTCATTTAATGCGAAAACCTCTTCTGAAGATCAGAAGAAGCACGACGACTTTGTCGCTCGCATGATGGAAAAAGGCTATACCGAGAAACAGGTTCGCCTACTTTCTGAGTGGTACCTACGAGTACGTAAGTCATCCTAACCCAGTATTGAGTTAGGTCGCTTGTGAAACATGAAGAGGGCTATTTCATGGCGCAATTTATAGACCGAAGGCTCAATGGCAAGAACAAGAGCGCTGTTAATCGACAGCGCTTCTTGAAGCGCCACAAAGAGCAAATAAAAGAGTCGGTAGCAGACGCAGTGAATCGACGCTCGATTACGAACACGGAAACGGGCGAAGACGTCTCTATCCCTCACAAAGACATCAACGAGCCTATATTTCATCAAGGCAAAGGTGGTGTTCGCGAACGAGTTCATCCCGGTAACGACCAATTCATTACTGGTGATAAAATTGAGCGTCCCAAAGGTGGCGGTCAGGGTAGCGGCTCAGGAGAAGGGAACGCCAGTCCAGATGGAGAAGGCCAAGACGAATTTGTATTCCAAATATCAAAAGATGAGTACCTCGATATTTTGTTCGAAGATCTCGAGCTGCCTAATCTAGAAAAAAACCAAATTGCCAAAATCACTGAATGGAAAACACACCGTGCAGGCTTTCAAACTGCCGGTATCCCTTCCAATATCGCCGTAGTACGTTCTCTGCAACAATCTCTTGCGCGCCGTACTGCAATGACTGCCGGTAAAAAACGACTTCTTAAAGAGTTAGAAGACGAACTTGCTCGCATCAAAAATATTGAACCTGCTCAGCAGTTTGAAGAGAACCGCTTGAAGGCTGAAATTGAAGAACTGCGCAAGAAAATCGAAAGCGTGCCGTTCATCGATACCTTCGACTTACGCTTCAAGAACTATGAGAAACGCCCGGTACCATCGAGCCAAGCGGTCATGTTCTGTCTAATGGACGTATCCGGTTCGATGGATCAGGCAACGAAAGACATCGCAAAACGCTTCTATGTTCTTTTGTACTTGTTCTTAACTCGTACCTACGAGAATGTCGAAGTCGTCTTTATCCGCCACCATACCCAAGCGAAGGAAGTGGACGAGCACGAATTTTTCTACTCACAAGAAACCGGGGGCACCATTGTATCTAGCGCACTCAAGTTAATGGATGAAATAGTAAAAGAGCGATACCCGATTGGTCAGTGGAACATATATGCAGCTCAAGCATCCGACGGTGACAACTGGGCAGATGATTCGCCAAGGTGCCGGGATCTATTAGTGAACAAGTTACTTCCAAACTGTCAGTACTACTCTTACATAGAGATCACACGGCGCTCGCACCAAACTCTATGGCATGAGTACGAAAAACTCACTGAAGAGTTTCCTAATTTCGCAATGAAAAACATTCGCTCTGTGGAGGATATTTTCCCAGTCTTTCGTGAACTATTCCAAAAAGAAACGGCGTAAGG
Source organism: Vibrio sp. 1751 (assembly GCF_033339895.1). Lineage (NCBI taxonomy): Bacteria > Pseudomonadati > Pseudomonadota > Gammaproteobacteria > Vibrionales > Vibrionaceae > Vibrio > Vibrio sp. 1751. Next base: position 48,746 of record NZ_JAWOVM010000023.1, on the reverse strand, counting down.
AGGCTAGCGATGAATACCGCAACGAGAAACCTCTCAGGAGAGGCGCCTAAGAAGCGTAACAGTAAAGTGTTGCCAGATGGACCAGATTGGACATTTGAGCTGTTAGAGCGATACCACAAAGAAATTAAGCGTGTCGCGGAGCATTATCGCCTAGACACTTACCCTAACCAAATAGAAGTGATTACTTCAGAACAGATGATGGATGCCTACTCAAGTATCGGCATGCCAATCAATTACAATCACTGGTCATTTGGTAAAAAATTCATCCAAACAGAGCAGAACTATAAACATGGTCAAATGGGGCTAGCCTACGAGATTGTGATTAACTCCGACCCTTGTATTGCTTATTTGATGGAAGAAAATACGGTAACAATGCAAGCACTCGTTATAGCGCACGCGTGTTACGGCCATAACTCTTTTTTCAAAGGTAATTACCTATTCCAAACGTGGACTGACGCCAGTTCTATTATCGACTATCTGCTGTTCGCCAAAAAGTACTTAGCCGAATGTGAAGAACGATATGGCGTAAAAGAAGTGGAAAAGCTGCTCGACTCTTGTCACGCGTTAATGAACTTTGGTGTAGACCGCTACAAGCGTCCAGAGAAAATCTCAATTACAGAGGAAAAAGCAAGACAAGAAGAACGCGAAGCATACCTACAATCTCAAGTTAATGAGCTTTGGCGCACGGTACCAACAGCCAAGACGAAAGAGGAAGACATTAAAGAGCGATTCCCAAGCGAGCCTCAGGAAAATTTGCTCTACTTCTTCGAAAAACATGCTCCGTTGTTAGAGCCATGGCAACGTGAAGTTGTTCGGATCGTCCGTAAGATCAGTCAGTATTTTTATCCGCAAAAACAAACGCAAGTCATGAATGAGGGCTGGGCAACGTTCTGGCACTACACCATACTCAACCATCTTTATGATGAGGGCTTGGTGTCTGAAAAGTTCATTCTAGAGTTCTTACATAGCCACACCAGTGTCGTGGCTCAGCCGCCTTATAACAGTCCTTACTTTAATGGCATTAACCCCTACGCGTTAGGCTTTGCCATGTTCCGAGATATTAAGCGTATCTGTGAAGAACCAACTGATGAGGACAAGGAGTGGTTTCCAGACTTGGCAGGAACCGACTGGTTAGATGCAGTGCATTTCGCGATGCATAATTTCAAAGATGAAAGCTTTATTAGCCAATACCTTTCTCCGAAATTAATGCGTGATTTCAAGTTGTTTGCGATCAACGATGATGATCATAAGAACTTTATTGAAGTCGCTGCGATACACGATGAGATGGGTTATAAACGCATTAGAGAAACCCTAGCCGCTCAGTATAACTTATCTAATCTTGAGCCAAACATTCAGGTGTTTAATGTCGATGTCCGTGGTGATCGCTCACTTACGTTGCAGTACGTTCCTCACAACCGCATCCCACTTGATGATAGTTACGAAGAAGTTCTAAAGCACGTGTATCGATTATGGGGCTTTGATGTCATTCTCCAAGAAGTGAAAGACACCGGTCACCGAGAGGTGTTAGCGACCTGCCCTAAACGGAACCAATACGACACTAACATTTAACTAATACCGCGATACAAGTAAAACAAAAAGGCTCCTAATTCAGGAGCCTTGTTTATTCTTAAATCTATATGAGCATTTGTTACGCTTGCTTCTCAACAATCGCGCGCACGGCTTCTAGGTCTTCGGGCGTATCAACCCCTGCCGCTGGTGCTTCTTTCGCTACCGCCACATGAATTTTTTCACCGTACCAAAGCACTCGCAGTTGCTCAAGACACTCAATCTGCTCTAATGCACTTGGTACCCAGTTGACATACGTATTAATGAAACCAGCTCTATAAGCATAAATACCAATATGACGCATTAATGGGTTGGCAATAGTTTTGTCTTGTTTAGCAAAGTTATCGCGATCCCAAGGGATGGTTGCTCGACTAAAGTACAACGCATAGCCTTGCTCATCTGCGACAACTTTAACAGAGTTCGGGTTGAACACTTCCTCTTCCGAGTCTATTTCTACAGCTAACGTCGCCATCGGGGCTTCACACCCAGATAAGTTATCAGCAACCTGACGAATGATGGACGGCGGAATCAAAGGCTCATCCCCTTGCACATTAACAATAATGTGGTCTGACGGAATAGCCATCTTTTCAACAACTTCGGCAAGACGCTCCGTACCTGATTCGTGGTGGGGAGAGGTCATACAAACTTTACCACCAAATGACGAAACCGCTTTCGCAACACGCTCGTCATCAGTTGCAACGATGACATCTTCCGCACCCGCTTGTAGCGCTTGTTCATAAACCCACTGAACCATAGGCTTACCACCAATATCCGCTAGCGGTTTACCAGGCAAACGGCTCGATGCGTAGCGCGAAGGGATGACAACCGTAAAAGACATTAGCGTCCCTCATCCATGCTCATAGTGCGAGCTTCAGGCTCTAGCAGAACTGGAATACCCTCTTTGATCGGGTAAGCGAGGCGATCCAATTTGCAGATCAACTCTTGATTATCTTTATCGTACGTCAGCTTACCTTTGCAAACAGGGCAAGCTACAATCTCAAGTAGACGGTGATCCATAAGCCGCTTTAACCTCTTTTATTCTATTTAAAATTTGCTCTGCATCGTTTGATTCAAACTGGGCAGATACAGGCAGATACCACCAATTATCTTGCGCATAATGGCTGCACTTGACGGCATCTTTCTCGGTCATAACCACATTGGTCCCTTGTTGAGCCAATGCTTCTAATTCTTGTTGATCAAAGTCTTGATGGTCAGCAAAACCTTTTGTGACTTTAACATCTGCGTTCATCGAGTTTAGTGTATGAAAAAAACGCGGAGGATGCCCAATGCCCGCAAATGCGACGAGATCTTTCAACTCCGAGACATCCACATGTTGCTTAGTCTTAAGATTAATAGCTTTAGAGGGTGCTAAAGCCATTGCGATTTCGCCCGTATGCGCTTGACCGCCATTGGTGATGATAAAGTCGACTTCTTTAAGTCGCTCAATACCTTCACGTAAAGGACCTAATGGAATCAGGCTTTCATTCCCAAACCGGCGATTCCCATCCACAATCACTAACTCAATATCACGGCCTAACGCATAATGTTGTAATCCATCATCCGTAATTATGATATCCACATCCAAATCTAGCAGTGCTTTCACTGCATTTGAACGCACAGGATCTACCGCAACAGGTGCTCCTGTACGGCGATGAATCAACTTAGGTTCATCGCCACAATGCTTCGCTGGCGTATCTTCTTTTAGCACTAACGGATAGGCAGGAGCCTTTGCCCCATAACCACGAGAAACAACCCCCGGCTTAAAGCCCATTTGCTGTAGTTGCTCAACAAGCCACACAACAACTGGTGTTTTACCATTGCCACCAGCAGTGATATTGCCAACCACAACAACAGGTATTGGCGCATTATAAGCTTGCTTGCGGCCAGTTTGGTATTGCTTTCGCTTTGACTTGCTTATCGTTCCAAATAATAAACTCAGTGGCCACAAAAGCGGCCACAAGAGGTATTTTATTGGATGGTTTTCAAACCAGATTTTTTCAATCACCGCGCTTATTCACCAAACTGAATACGGTGCAATTGTGCATACGCACCATTTTTCTTAATAAGCTCAGCGTGGTTGCCACGTTCAATGATGGCACCATCATCAACCACAAGAATTTCATCGGCTTTCTCGATTGTGGATAAGCGGTGCGCTATTACAAGTACCGTTTTATCTTTTTGCAGCTCATCAAGTGCAGCTTGAATAGCTCGCTCGGATTCGGTATCCAAAGCCGAAGTTGCCTCATCAAGAATCAACACTGGAGCATCACGCAATAGAGCTCGCGCAATCGCAACACGTTGGCGTTGACCACCAGACAAGCTAGCACCATTTTCACCAATCATGGTATCAAGTCCATCATCCATTTTGCCGATGAACTCCATCGCATGCGCGAGTGTTGCCGCTTTCTCGATATCACTGCGCTCGTATTGGCCATCCGTTGCGTACGCAATATTGTTTGCTATCGTGTCATTAAACAAATGAACATTTTGCGATACTAGTGCAAATTGCTGACGTAAATTCTTTAGCTCGTAATCACGAATATCATGCCCATCTAATGTGATAGATCCACTGTCAACATCATAGAAGCGGTTGAACAAGTTCGCGATGGTACTTTTACCTGAGCCAGAACGGCCAACTAGCGCCACCGTTTTTCCTCTTGGAATATCGAAGCTGACATTTTCCAATGCTGGTTTTTCTGCACCAGTGTAAGTAAAGCTTACATTTTTAACTGAAACATCGCCATTTGCGCGTTCAACTGTCAACTTACCTTCGTTTTTCTCAGGCTCGAGGTCAATTAACGCGAAGAGCGTTTGGCTCGCGGCCATACCACGTTGGAACTGAGAAGTAACGTTAGTCAGCGCTTTAAGTGGGCGCATCAGACCAAACATTGCAGAGAAGACAACAGTAAATGTACCTGGAGTCAGTTGCTCTTTAATCGAATCAATACTTGCTAAATAAAGAACGGCAACAATTGCAAGTGATGCAATCATTTGGATGATAGGGTTAGCCGCCGCTTGAGCCGTCACCAACTTCATGCTTTGTTGACGCATTTGGTTGCTGACTTTTTCAAATCGTTGACGTTCGATGTCTTGGCCGCCATAGCTCAACACAACTTTATGGCCTTTCAGCATCTGCTCTGCTGATGCAGTTACGTTACCCATCATGGTCTGCATATTTTTGGATATTTTTCTAAAACGTTTAGAAACAACACCAATACCCCATGCCACAACGGGAGCAACAGCAAACAGCACTAGCGACAATTGCCAGCTGTTGTAAAACATCAAGACTAACAGACCAATGATACTTGCGCCTTCACGCACAATGCTCACCAACGCTTGGCTAGTTGCCGCTGATACTTGCTCTGAGTCGTAGGTTATACGCGACAATAAGTTGCCCGTCTTTTCCTTATCAAAGTATGACACTGGCATGTGCATAAAGTGATTGAACACCATGCGACGGACTTGCATAACTACGTTGCCAGATACCCAGCTCAAACAGTAGGTGGAGACAAATCCACTTATGCCACGGATGAACATCATGGCAAAAATAATCAATGGAAGCGTGCGTAAAAAATCAGATTCAGCGTTCCCAAAACCTTCATCGAGTAGTGGTTTTAGTAGGGAAATCATATAGGTATCTGATATGGCATTAATAACTAATGCAATGACTGCAACGACAAGACCTGACTTATAAAGGCGAATAAATTGCCATAGACGCTTAAACGTCTGCCAAGTCGTTTCATCAGTATTTATCGACATAGAAGTGCTTTATTTTCTTACATTAAGACTCTCATTCTACTCCCTTACGCAGCATCTGCCTATACCAAGGCTCAAATGTATCGCTACGTTTGGTTTCTGAGCGCCAATTATCACGGTGAATAAAGAAGCTTACCTGACCACCCTCACCAGTATCAAGCCAAGTAATGCCAAGCTTTCGGTATGAAGCAACGACACTTTCCGCTGGCATTCCCCATCGATTGTTTTTTGCTAAAGAAGCAACCGCCACACTCGGGCTCACCGCCTCGATAAATCGAGGATTCGATGAACTTTTACTCCCGTGGTGAGGGACTAGCACCACATCGCTTTGTAACTTTCCGGGTTCTCTAAGCAAAATCCACTCGCTAATGGCCTCAATATCACCAGTAAAAAGCATACTAAAGTTAGAAATAGGGTCAGTAAGTCGTAATACACAGGAGTGCGGATTATACGCACGTTGAGCAAGTGCAGGAGGCCAGAGCACTTCCATGTTTAATCCTTGCCATTTCCATTGGTCACCTCTAGTGCAAGGCTCATATCCGATAAAGAATTGACTACTAAGTTTACGCTGTGGAGAAAAGGCATCTTCAATGAAAAAGCGGCCGCCTGCGTGATCATTATCGAAATGGCTTAGAATCAGTGTATCTATGCTTTCATAACCTCGTTGATGCAAAACCGGAGTGACGACCTGCTCTGCGATACTGCCGCTTTGCCATGCTTTACCAGTGTCATACAGCAACACCTTGTCGTCTTTTTCTACAACCACTGCAAGGCCATGACCTACATCTAATACATCGATACGCCAATGCGGTTCATACTCCGATGCAAGCTTGATACTAATAACGATGCCGAGTAACAAATACCACGCGTACTGAGACATGAACCGTTGAAATATTAAGCAAACCACTATCGCCATAACCAGCATTGTCATTTCCATGCTAATAGGTTGCCAAGAACCTATTGCGTACTGTATTGACGTGCTCAATGGCTGTAATGACCAGTCCACCGAATGCCACAGAGGCTTCGCTATCACTTCAAGAAACAAAGATGAGAACAGGGCTAGAAACATCAAAGGTACAACGATAAATCCGAACCAAGGAATAAATACCAAGTTGTAGGCTATTGAGGACAAACTAAAACCGGAGAAGAAATGGCCACTAACAGGTACGATTAAAGCGCTCAACATCAATTGAGTAAGCAATAACGCTTTTAATCGCTCTTTCCAACCTCCCCTTTGATGTCGAATCAAATTAATTGCGAACAATACCGCACAAACGGAGAGGTACGATAACCAAAAGCTCATACTGTAGGATGCAAAAGGTTGGACAAGCAGTTGTAGAGATACTGCAAGCAAAAGAACTCGCCAAGAAGTCCAGTGCACCAGAGTATACTTCAGGAGAACGTAAACAACGCATACCGACACTGCTCGCGTAGTAGGCAGAGAGAAATCCGCTAACCAAGCGTAGGCAACAGCGAAGATCAGCCCATATAAGCTAGGTAACAACTGGTATTGGGGTAATAGATAACGAACGGTACCGCCCACGACTAGCCCAAAAGTAAACGCCATACCAATATGTAAACCAGAAATGGAGACCAAATGCAGTAAACCACTGTCCCTGAGCGCTTGCCAATCTTCCTCAGACAACCAAGAACGGTCAGCAAAAACTAACGCACTTATTAACGAGAAATGATGAAGGGAAGACACATCATCAGCGACATCGGCAATAATGGATTGACGCAGAGATACATTAGAACGAACAATCCACTTAGCGTCTTTGTTAACAACCGCTCGGGCGATAATATTTTTACCCATCGCGTGCTTTTCAGCATCAAAGCCAGCTTCGTTGCGTAGACCTGTAATCGGCTTTAACGAGATGGATGTCGTAAACTCACTGTTAACATCGAGTGGAAAAGGCGTAATAAGACGGATTTTAGGTTTAAGAAAAGGTAACAGAGTTTGAGAATTTACCGCTTCTATCGCGACAATACCTTCATAACCGTGACTTATTTGCGTAAAAGGGCTGTCAACTTTACCAATTATGGTAATATTCTCCCCTGCTTGAAAAAGGGCTTGTCTCTGAGACTCCAATACATTGCCGTGGACGATGACAACCATAAAGCCCGCAATTGCGCCTATGCTAATTAAGCCACGACGTAATTTGATTATTGAGCCAGTGGTTATTATTCCCAGCAGCAACCAACGCCAATCTGGTATTGTCGGCCACCAAGCCGACGAGATTACGCTCGCTACAAATAACGCCAAGGTCCAACTTTTTTCTGAGAGAGTCATGCTGTCCTATGCCTAGAAAGCTGATAAAACGCTTCATGCCAGATCATGAATTGATCAAACGCCAAAAAGCATTGAAGGTCTTCGGCAATGTGTTGTACAACCCGAACTTGTGGTGCTTAAACCGCCGCTCGGCATCAGGGGCTTTTGCTGTCGGGTTATTTATGGCTTTTGTTCCGCTGCCGAGCCAAATGATCATGGCCGCTGGCTTGGCCATTATGTTGGGTGTCAATCTGCCCCTCTCCGTCGCTTTGGTATGGATCAGCAACCCTATCACTATGCCTGTGCTATTTTACTTTGCGTACAAGCTAGGTGCTCTAGTGATGCGTCTTCCCCCGCAACCTTTTCACTTTGAACTATCGTGGGAATTCATCATGCAGCAAATGAGCACCATTGGACCTCCATTTCTATTGGGCTGCGCAATTTGTGGGGTTGTATCCGCGATTATTGGCTACTTCGGAATTCGAGGGCTTTGGCGCTACTCAGTGGTACGGAGCTGGCAAAAACGCAAAATAAGATAAGACCTTACTGCGTAAAAATCAGCATTTGAGCTATCAGTTGAGGAGCATCTAACAGTTAGAATGAAACGCGATGTTACTCAAGTCGGATAAATACAAAAAAGGACCGAATTCGGTCCTTTTTGTTTTTCGCATATTGTAAAACAATCAGCTATTTAGAACTCAGTACAGCCGCCGGATTCAACCTTGCGGCACGCGAAGCAGGATACCACGTCGCAAGTAAACTAAGCACTATCGCCGTCACTGACACCAATGCCACATCTGGCCAGTGTAGTTGTGATGGTAAGAAGTCAACAAAGTAAATATCACCCGATAAAAACTGATGACCGATTAAGCTCTCTAGCCCTTTAATTAACGGAGTCAGGTTCAACGCCACTAAGACACCGATAACACTGCCGACGAGACTACCAAATACACCAGAGAACACACCTTGCCAAACAAAGATCCGTTTGATAAGGCTATCTTTTGCTCCCATTGTTCGCAAAATTGCAATTTCCGCCGCTCGGTCTTTCACTGCCATCATCAACGTAGACACAATATTAAAACATGCCACGCCAATCACCAGTACCATCACCAAGTACATAATGGTGCGCACGAGCTGAATATCGCGATACAAAAAACCAAACTTTTGCTGCCAGCTTTTCAAATACACGTAAACGTCAACCATGCTACCAACCTCGCGAACAATAGAAGGCGCATTGAGAACATAGTCAGTTTTTAGTGAAATGCCAGAGACCCCTTCCCCTAATCTCGCGTATTGTTGAGCATCCGCTAATGGTACTAACGCTAGAGAGTGGTCGATTTGGCCATTCAACGTTAAGAATCCTGACACCTTCACGCGCACACGCTTAGGAGCCTGCACTTTATTTGCGCCGCCTGTTTGCGGAATCATCAACGTAACGTAATCCCCCACGGCGACATTTAGCTCGTTTGCTACACCTCGGCCTAAGATCACTTGCTGCTGACCGGCATAAAAGTTTTGCCAAGCTTCTTGGTCAATAAAATTCGATAAGCTCGACACCGCTTGCTCGAAAGTAGGCTCTACGCCACGAACTTCTATCGCTTTTAGCTTACTGCCTTTTTCTGCCAAACCCGTAAAACGAACGTACGGTGCTGCCGCAACAACATGTTCATGTTTTAGAGCTTGATTCATCGTTTTGGTGTAGTTATGAAGTGGTCCATTAACACCTTCTAACTCGCCGTGTGGAATCACAGACAACACACGCGACTGCAGCTCGCGCTCAAAGCCATTCATTGCAGACAAACCGATAATAATCACGGCAACGCCAACCGCAATACCAATAGTCGAAGAAAGCGATATAAAAGACACCATCTTGTTGCGCTTTTTCGCTCGACTGAAGCGACCACCAATCATCAAAGCTAAAGAGGTAAACAAAACTAGCCCTCCGCAGATGCTGTATCAGTCACAAAACGATCTACGAGCAAACCATCTTGCATGTGCATTTGACGATCCATTTTTGCTGCCAGCTCTTTGTCATGCGTGACAACCAAAAATGCAATGTTTGACTCTTTATTGAGCTCGCGCATCAAATCATAGATAGACAGTGCCGTATTGTGATCTAAGTTCCCCGTAGGTTCATCAGCCAAGACCAGATCAGGTTTATTCACCAATGCACGCGCAATCGCAACACGCTGACGCTCACCGCCCGATAACTCGGAGGGTCTATGTTGTATCCGATGACTCAAACCAACTTTATCTAACAGCGCTTTAGCCGCCTGTTTTGCATCCGCTACTTTAGCACCGCCAATCATCAGTGGCATCGCCACATTTTCAAGCGCAGTAAAGTCAGCCAACAAGTGATGAAACTGGTATACAAAACCAAGGTGCTTGTTGCGTAATGCCGCCTGTTTGTTCGAGCTCAAAGCTGATAGGTTTTGCCCTAGAAAATCAACTTCACCATGAGTTGCGTCATCTAACGCACCTAAAATATGCAATAAGGTACTTTTTCCCGAACCAGAAGAGCCAACAATAGAAACCAACTCCCCTTTGTCGATATCGAAACTTACGCCTTTCAACACTTCCGTATCTAACGAACCCTCTCGGTAGACTTTACGAATATCACGACATTCTAATAGCTTATTCATAGCGAAGTGCCTCAGCAGGTTTAACAGAAGATGCTCGATAAGAAGGATAAAGCGTAGCAGCAAGGCTAAGAGCAATCGCCAACACCACCACTAAAAGAATTTGCAGTGAATCAATCAAGATGGGTAGATGACCACCAAAGCTGAATAGCGCCACACCAGCAGATTCAAGAATCGCATTTAGATTAAGTGACAAGATCACGCCCGCAGCGCCACCAACAATCGCGCCAATTACACCACTGCTTGCACCTTGCACCATGAAAATGGTCATCACTTGAGATTGAGTCATGCCTTGAGTTTTCAATATTGCGACTTCTGATTGCTTCTCCATTACCACCATGATTAAAGCGGAGATAATATTGAATGCAGCGACACCCACAATTAGACCTAGCATAAGTCCCATCATGTTCTTTTCCATTTTCACCGCTTGGAAAAGCTCACCACGCTGTTCGCGCCAATCACTCCATTCCCATCCATCAGGCATGGGTTGGTCAGCAAAATCCGTCACCATAAATGGGTCAGAGAAAAAGACACGCCAACCAGAAACCGTGTCTTTAGGGAAACGCATCAGCTTAGATGCATCCGTCATGTTCACAATCATTAATTGACCATCAACGTCCGATCCCGTATTGAAAATGCCTGAGACAGTAAAGTTTCGCTGGCTAGGAATACGACCAAGTGGGGTAAACTGCGTCGCGTTGGTCACCATCAAGCGTACTTTATCCCCGATTGAGACCTTTAGTGAACGCGCCAAACTGTGACCCAAAAATACATTGTAGTCACCTGCATGAAGTGACGATAATCGTCCGGCAATCAAATGGTTGCTAATCGGATCGCCTTTCTTAGGTTCAATACCGATGAGGTAACCAGCCGTCAGCTGTGCAGAACTCTGAATAACAGCCTCTCCTCTAACGATAGGCTCCGGCTGAGATTCACTCGACATCGCTTGAACAAATGGAGGGGCAGACTCGGTCATAGGCGTTTTTCCATCGTGTTGCGAAACCACGGCATGAGGTAGCACACCTAAAATGCGTTCTTTTAACTGCGATTCAAACCCGTTCATCACAGAAAGAACCGTCACCAACGCCATTACACCGATCGTAATACCCGCCGTCGACATATAAGAAACAAATCGGCTGAACCTATCTCCAGAGCGTCCCCGAAGATACCTTAAGCCAATAAACAATGAGATAGGATGATACATATAAGACAAACCAACTGGTTGTTTTGATATAAAGCTTTAGCGGATTATCTTACCTTACTCTTCTCATTAAGAAGACAAGAGAATCGCTAAATTTGTCAACGACATGCAATAAGTCTGTATTTAGGGCAAAAAGTTCAAGGACAAATCGGCTAAACTTGATAACTTCATTCAGTTAGCGATAATCAGTGCCCTATTTCTCTTTGTTTGTTGAGTGAACAGGGAGCGCTCACTGGCAAAAGGATCGACTATATGACAGAGCAAGAATACTTTACCGTCCATCATAACCTCACCATCAACGTCGAAACGTTGAGTGCGGACTTTGCTTTGCCAGATGAAGAAACATTTGCCTCCGAAATTCCAGCACCATTTATTGTCGCCAGTGAATTTAGTCACTTAGATATGTTGGCAGACAACGCGCGTCTAGAGCTGAAAAACAAAGAGTTAAAGCATGTGATCAACTTGCTTGATACGCAAAACGCGAAACTTAACCTCTTGTTGAGCTTTATGCTTTCACAACAAGATGACGCCTCCATTCGCTATCAAACGACGCAGTTTGGTGCTAGTCAACTCAGTTTCCGCTCAGATACAGCGTTAACTACTCAACAACTCGTTCGTGTTAAACTGTTCCTCGATCACCCTGCTGCGGCGATTTACTGTTACGCTCAAGTAGAAGAATGTGATGCTTCAGAGCAAGATTTCATTATCACGCTTAGATACAAGATGCTCCGAGAATCTGATCAAGATTTACTGATAAAGGCGGCACTGTATCAACAACAAAAACTTTTACGTCAGCGCTCGATGGAGCGAGATAAAAAATAATTCCTATGACAAAAGCAACGATTCTTTCCGTCACCAACCCTTCAGAGCGTGGCGACAAAAAACAGCTAGGTAATTTGCCGGGCGCAGCTCTACCTCTAGCCATTGCAGAGCTAGCCAAACAGCATTCGAGTCACTCGCTACTCGTTGTGCCTGACCCGCAAATCGCTTTAAAGCTTCAGGCAGAGATTGAGCAATTCACCGACCAAACGGTAAGCCTGTTCCCCGACTGGGAAACGCTGCCTTACGATAACTTTTCTCCGCATCAAGAAATCATCTCTGAACGTATCGCACGCCTATACCAACTGCCAAGTCAACGTGATGGCATAACCATCGTCCCGGTCAGTACAGTATTGCAACGCCAATCGCCACGTGATTTTCTGTTGCAACACACTTTAATGGTGAAAACTGGTGATCGGCTCTCGCTAGAGAAGTTACGTGTACAACTTGAAAATTCAGGCTACCGCCATGTAGATCAAGTATTTGGACCAGGTGAATATGCAAGTCGTGGGTCTATTCTGGATCTCTTTCCTATGGGCAGCAATGACCCGTACCGCATCGACTTCTTTGATGATGAAATAGATACCATTCGCACGTTTGATCCAGAGAACCAACGCTCTATCGACGATATTCAGCAAATCCAATTGCTGCCTGCACATGAGTTCCCAACCACTAAAGAAGCGATTGAAGATTTCCGTACACGTTGGCGCACCCAGTTCGACGCACGCCGCGAGCCTGAATCAATCTACATGCAAGTGACCAAAGGCACGTGGCCCGCTGGTATTGAGTATTGGCAGCCGCTGTTTTTTGACCATACCGAGACTTTATTTGAATATTTGCCAGAAGACTCTCAAGTCATCACATATGGTGATATCGAATCTGCGGTCGATACTTTCTTAACCGATGTCGAATATCGATACGACCAGAAAAAAGTTGATCCGCTGCGTCCTCTTTTGACTCCTGAACAGCTTTGGTTGAAAAAAGACGAACTTTTCAGTCAACTAAAACAGCTCCCTATCGCTCAATTGAGCCTAGATAAAGTGGTTAAGCGTGCCGGTCGTCAAAACCTACCAGTACAATCGTTAGCCGAGCTTGGCGTTCAACAACAAAATAAAGAGCCGCTCTCGCGCCTTCGTCAGTTTAGTGAGCAATTCAGCGGCAAAATCGTTTTCTCGGTAGAGTCAGAAGGTCGTCGTGAAGCACTAACGGAGCTGTTGCAAGGCATCAAAGTTCGGCCAGTCGTACATGGCTCACTTTACCAAGCTCTAGACTCGGGTGATCGATTCAGCTTGGTCTTAGGCGCAGCAGAGCATGGTTTCATTCACGAAGATCTGAACTTCGCTCTGATCTGTGAAAGTGATCTACTCGGTGACCGTGTTATCCAGCGACGCCGCAAAGATAAAAAAGCCGTCAACAGTGACACCGTTATTCGCCACCTTGCCGAACTAAAACCCGGCCAACCTGTGGTTCATATTGATCACGGTATTGGCCGCTACATCGGTTTACAAACACTTGAAGCCGGTGGTATGAAAACGGAATACGTCACCCTTGAGTATCAAAACGATGCCAAGCTCTACGTGCCAGTTTCATCACTGAATCTTATCAGCCGTTATTCTGGCGGCGCTGAAGAGAGTGCGCCACTGCATAAATTAGGTGGTGAAGCGTGGGCAAAAGCACGTCGTAAAGCGGCAGAAAAAGTGCGTGACGTCGCGGCAGAATTGCTGGATGTGTATGCAAAACGAGAATTAAAACCGGGCTTCAAATTTGAGCTAGATCGTGGGCAATACGCAACATTTAAAGCAACATTCCCGTTTGAAGAAACAGATGACCAAGCGATGGCCATCAATGCCGTATTGTCAGACATGTGCCAGGCAAAAGCAATGGATCGCTTAGTATGTGGTGACGTGGGCTTTGGTAAAACGGAAGTCGCTATGCGCGCAGCATTTGTCGCAACGGATAACAGTAAACAGGTCGCCGTACTCGTACCAACAACCTTGCTTGCTCAGCAGCATTTCGAAAACTTCCGTGACCGTTTTGCCAACTTACCAATCCGAGTTGAAGTACTGTCTCGTTTTAAATCTGCCAAAGAACAAAAAGTCATTCTGCAAGACGTTGCCGATGGTAAAGTAGACATTGTCGTTGGTACGCATAAGCTGCTTTCGAGCGACATTAAATTCAAAGATTTAGGTTTGTTGATCGTTGATGAGGAACACCGCTTCGGGGTTCGTCAAAAAGAAAAAGTCAAAGCAATGCGTGCGGATGTGGACATTCTTACCCTCACCGCAACACCAATTCCACGCACACTGAATATGGCAATGAGTGGCATGCGAGACCTGTCGATCATCGCGACACCTCCTGCACGCCGTTTAGCCATTAAAACCTTTGTTCGACAAAAAGAAGAGCCAGTGGTCCGTGAAGCGGTACTGCGTGAAATTATGCGTGGTGGTCAGGTTTACTTCCTGCACAATCAGGTTGAAACCATTGAAAAAACGGCAGAAGACTTACAGAAACTCATCCCAGAGGCACGCATTACCGTGGCTCATGGTCAAATGCGCGAGCGCGAACTTGAGCGAATCATGAATGACTTCTACCATCAGCGCTTTAATGTGTTGGTGTGTACAACCATCATCGAAACCGGTATCGACGTACCAACGGCGAATACCATAATCATGGATCGTGCGGACAATCTTGGCTTGGCGCAGTTGCATCAATTGCGTGGCCGTGTTGGACGTTCGCACCATCAAGCCTATGCTTACTTATTAACGCCACATCCAAAAGCCATGACCAAAGATGCCATCAAGCGTCTTGATGCGATTGCTTCACTGGAAGACTTAGGTGCTGGCTTTACGTTAGCAACCCACGATTTAGAAATCCGTGGTGCTGGTGAGCTGCTTGGTGATGAGCAAAGTGGGCAAATTCAATCCGTTGGTTTTACACTTTATATGGAAATGCTGGAACAAGCAGTGCAAGCATTAAAAGAAGGCAAGGAGCCATCTTTGGATGAGCTGCTTCGTGAGCAAACTGAAGTGGAAATGCGAATCCCAGCGCTCTTACCAGATGATTACATTCCGGATGTAAACACACGACTGTCGATGTACAAACGCATTGCGAGTGTCACAAGCAGTGATGAACTATCAGAGCTAAAAGTGGAACTGATTGATCGCTTTGGTCTGCTTCCAGACGCAACAAAGAACTTACTTGCCGTCTCAGAATTGAAAATTTCGGCTGGTAGTTTAAAAGCGAAAAAGATAGAAGCCCATGATAAAGGTGGATTTATCGAGTTTTACCCTGATGCTGACATAAATCCAGCGTATTTAGTTAAACTGCTGCAATCACAGCCGCAAAAATTTGCAATGGAAGGTCCAACTAAGTTCAAGTTTAGCGTACCATTGGTGGACCGACGTAAACGCATTCAGTTTGTTCAAGACTTACTGAATGATTTTAAACAGAATTTATTACCAACGAGCTAATAGTCGAATGAGAATACTGATCCCGTTATTGCTTCTATGTGTCTCAATGCCCTCTTGGGCACAGCGCCAATTTGATATTGAAGTGATCATTTTCAAGCGAGCAGTCGACGCTGAAAGCACAACAGAATCTTGGCCGAATCAACTGCCAAAAATCGATATGGAAAATGTCGGTAGCCTAGAGAGTGAATCCTACCGCCGCTCTAAAGGCGTGACACTTTTGCCAAGTTCTTCTTTCCGTCTCAACGCGCAAGAAGCGGCACTAAATAATCATGCCGGCTTTAAAGTGCTTAAACACGTAGCCTGGCGTCAAGGTGACCGAGGTAAATCTAGCGCCCCAATTTTCCGCATCGTTGGCGGGCGAGATTTCTCTGATTCTTATCAAGCAGATGGCCGCCCACTCAATGGCAATCAAACATTTTCCAGCGACGGTTACAGTGAAGAGACGGTCAATGGTCCTTTATATGAACTAGATGGTCGATTCCAAATATACGTACAGCATTACCTCTTCGCCGAAACAACACTAGATCTCCGCGAACCAAGTGTTAGAGAGGTGCGTTTTGAACCAACCTCAACTGAGCAATTGGCGGATGACTTAGGTGAAGTAGATGGTAACGTCCAAGTAGGTAACTTGGCAGAAATATCGCCGACAGTAACCGAAGAGAAATTCCTGAAGAGTTATCGAATGGATCAAAAACGTCGTATGCGTAGCAGCGAGACTCATTACCTAGATAACCCGTTGATGGGTATGATCATTCAAGTTCGTCGGGTTCGATAAGCACGAGCGGTTCGACAAAGCGCAGCAAAGCTGCGCTTTGTTTTTATCTGCTATACCTCAGTTATTCCTAACCAACGCAGAGCAAGGAAAATAGCTGCGTTCAAGTATAAATAGACAGCTTTCAATTTACTTACACTCAACATGGAAGTCGTATTAGTTCATGAGTCCAGACTTTGAAATCATTGCGCCCCGCTTAGCGCTCAAGCTCATCCCTGCTGAAGAAGCACATTCACTACAACGATTACTTGCAGAATCCCCTTCGCTGCACCAATGGCTTGACTGGTGTGATAAAAACGTCACATTGAAAACCGCGCAGGACTTTCTGTTGGCAACCCGTCTTAACTGGGTCAAAACTGAGGCTTTTGGTTTCGGTATCTATGAGCGGCAAAGTAACACTTTGGTTGGAATGGCAGCGGTTAATGAGTTATATCATACGTTTAATATGGCGAGTATTGGTTACTGGGTTGCCGACCGCTATCAACGGCAAGGCTATGCCCAAGAAGCCGTTAAAGCCTTAGCAGAATTCTGCTTCGCAAAGCTAAGTTTAACTCGACTAGAGATTGTTTGTGACCCCGACAACGAAGCTAGCCAAGCCTTAATTGAGTCCGTCGGTGCACAAAAAGAAGCCATCGCCAGAAACCGGTTTATTTTTCATGGTAAGCCTAAAGATGGCGTTGTGTACTCACTTTTACCGACAGATCTAACATAAACAAAAAGCCACCGACTTGCGGTGGCTTCTGCATTTTTTAAGATACAACACATCCACACAGAGTGGATTTAAAACCTTAGTGCAGCTTAAGGTTTGGACGCAGCACGCGATTAATGCGGCCGACGAGCATCATCAGACCGGTTTTGAATACACCGTGCAACGCCATTAGGTGCATGCGATACAATGAGATGTAAACGACACGAGCAATACGGCCTTCTACCATCATCGACCCTTTAGTTAGGTTCCCCATCAGACTACCAACGGTTGAGAAGCGACTTAGAGACACTAATGAACCGTGATCTTTATATACGTAGTCTTTCAACTCGCGCCCGTTGATCTTCGCGACGATGTTACTAAATGCCTGGCTTGCCATTTGGTGTGCAGCTTGAGCGCGTGGCGGCACGAACGAACCGTCAGACTGGGTGCATTGTGCTAAGTCACCAATAACAAAGATGTCATCATCTCGTGTTGTCTGTAGTGTGTTTTTCACTACAAGCTGATTGATACGGTTCGTTTCTAAGCCAGCGATATCTTTAATAAAGTCTGGAGCTTTGATACCCGCAGCCCAAACCATGATTTGAGCTGGGATCTTCTCACCATCTTTTGTAGTAAGGCCATCTTTTTCAGCTTTAGTCACCATAGTGGCGGTGCGCACGTTTACGCCCAACTTCACCAACTCTTGATGAGCAGCAGAAGAAATACGTGGAGGTAACGCTGGTAAAATACGCTCACCTGCTTCAATCAGATTGACGTTCAACTTGCTAGAATCAAGATCACCGAAGCCATAAGTGCGCAGCTCTTTAACAGCATTATGTAACTCAGCTGATAGTTCAACGCCAGTTGCACCAGCACCAACAATCGCAATATCGACCGTACCGTTACCGTTTTTCGCGTGCAGCTTTAGGAACTCGTTGTTCATTTCTGTACGGAAACGGTGTGCTTGCTCAGGGCTGTCTAGGAAAATACAGTTTTCACGAACGCCAGGCGTGTTGAAGTCGTTTGATGTCGAGCCAATCGCCATCACTAGAATGTCGTATTCTAGCTCACGGCTTGGCATAAGAAGTTCACCGTGTTCGTCTTTAAGCTCACTTAAGATGATCACTTTACGTTCACGGTCGATGTCTTGAAGGCTACCCATTTGGAAGTCGAAGCTGTGGTTTTTTGCATGAGCTCGATAGCTCAGTGCATCTACTCCTTCGTCCAAAGAACCTGTAGCAACCTCATGCAATAATGGCTTCCACAAGTGGCTCGCTTTTCGATCGACTAGCGTAATTTGCGCACGGTTTTTGCGACCTAGAGTTCGACCAAGCTTAGTTGCCAACTCAAGACCACCTGCACCGCCGCCTACAACGATAATGCGTGTCACAATGATTTTCCTCTACAAAAATGAATATATGGGGTTCAGCTCGATGCATGACTCACAAATATTTGTGGCATCCATCCAACCGATGAATTCTTGGTTCTTAGAGGTGTCTCAATTACTTGGATTAAAAAACTGCCACTCACCTTGATTCTTTATCTATCAATGACTTGTCAGGGTTTGGCATGTTTATCTGGTACGCATACGACGCCAGAATTTTTTGGGCAAGTTTATTACTCGCTCTCAATTTTTTTTGATATTTATCAAATTATTTTAGTCCGGTTCATTATATAGAGACCAACTTTGAAGGCAACCAAAATCCGTGTAACGAGTACGGATTGACTACTTTTCGACTACTCTACAACAAGGTGTTCGTGCTACATAGGAGGGAAGTAAGAAAACGGTAAGGAGAACACAATATTCAAAGCGTTAAACCAAGAAAATGTGCCTTTCAAAGAGACAGTGGCTCGGCATACTCAAGAGAAGGAATCGCAGCAAAGCAGCCGATAAAAACGCCGCTTTACTGTCTACACTCAACATTAATAAGTATTTTTAAATGCCTTTATCGCTTGTAAATGATGAGAGATTTTTTTGAACTTATGAGACTGAGTTTCATCCCAAATGATCTGATAGTGTTTTTCTAGCTCAGCTGCCGTTTTCGAATTGTCATGCACTTCATCATCTTTAGAGAGAATCACTAAGCAGTGAGCTTGATTTTTCGCTCGGAACTGATCAACACATTTTGTTGCGATATCTTCGTACTCTTCTGGGCGATCGATTCGACCAGCCATCGTTTTTTCTGGGTGCAAGTTCGGGTTGAACATCACTTGCTTGATACCGCATAGAAAACCAATTCGCTCAGACCAGTAACCACCTAAACCAACCCCACAGATTAATGGGTTTGGGTCATCAGATTGATCGATAACTTTAGACACTTCTTTTAACAAGTGTTGCATGTCGTGCTTTGGGTGAAGGGTGCTGTAATTGATAAAACGAACGTCGTCGTCGATAAATTGCAGTTGAAGAACTTTTTCGTGGTTACCCGGGCTTGTACTGTCAAAGCCGTGTAAGTAAATAATCATGTGTACCTCTCCCTGTGTGTATCTGGTACTTTTATTAAAACTACCACTATTTCCTTACTGTTAAAGGGGAAAATATCACGAGTTCTCAAAACAGTGATCTTCCATACACAATGAGCCTTTCAACTCATACGCACTGTTTAAGTATTGTTCAGTTCCCCACAACTTATAGGCAAGTAGATACCAGAGCATCGCCATCACCAAGGTTCTTGGTTGCCAAGCTTTTACACCTCTCAGCCAAAGAGACACATCTTCGATACCTCGAATTTGGCAATACTGCTTTACCGCTTCTTCCACAGGCGCATTCGCGACCTGAATAGTTAAGGTCAAATCTAGCCTAGGGTCAGCAATCCCGGCATACTCCCAATCAATGACTTTCACCCCACTCTCCCCTCGCACTAGGTTGTAACACCCCAGATCGAAGTGACATAGGGCAAGCGGAACAGGTGCAACGTTCGGTTCCGTGCGCCACTTCATGTACAAAGCCTCAAACTCCGTACCCACATACTGACCATCAAGCTCAAGCCAATAATGATCGATGCGAGAAATATATGAAAATGGAACCAAAGGAATTGCGCTTATCGGATATTGATGAATCTTCGCCGCAATGGATAATAAATCGCTTAGTGCTAAGCCTGACTCCGTCAGTGCCTCTCCTTCTATCCATTCCACCAGCAACCCTTGCTCATGAATAAAAACTGGCTTGGGGCCAATTTCCAATGAAGAGACTGCATTCAGCACTTGATATTCACTGTGACGAGAAATTGAAAAAGCCTTGCAGACATGACTGGTCGGTCGCCAGATGTATGCAAGGCCTTGAGAAGATTCCAACCGCCAACAGCGGTTGGTGAGCCCCCCGGTAACAGTTTGTACTTTTACCGGAGGCTCCGTAAAGAAGCCATCGAGAGCGTTAAGACTCGGATCTAACTGTTTTGCTTGTTGCCAAGAAAACCATGCCATTGATGACTTCTCCACCCTGTTCGATTAAAGACCGAATAGGCTCTTAGATTGCGCTTTACGAATTTCAGTTTCATCCGCCCACTCAATCAAACCTGTTTCTAGGTCCATTAGGCGCATGGTCATCTTGTAGTATACATCTTTATCGCTACCTGCATTTTTCACAATGCTAGATAGGTTGCCGTAAAGCATGTATTGAGCACCAACCATTTTACCAAATTGGATAGCTGTGCTTTGGTTAACAAGCTCATCCGTGTTTTGGAAGTTAAGTTGTTCACGCACAGACTCAACACGATCCATATCAACAAAACGGAACTTACCTGAGTTCAACATCTTAGTAGAGATCGTGTCAGTAATGGATTCAGTGTCAATATGTTCACTGGTTTTGTTCTTAATTCGCTCAACAAAAACGATAGGACGTTGGTCACGAGTAATTGCTGCTACAGAGCCCGACATCATCATGCTATCCACCATTTCAGCCGCGATTTTTTGTAAATCTGTTGAGCCAAAATCGATAGTCGTGGTTTCTGTTGCTTGCGCATCGCCGTAAGAGACTTTGTTAGAACAGCCACCTAAAATGACGGCAAGACCTAAAAGAGCAATAATACTTTTTTTCATGAGAGTTCCTTAGTTTTTCAATACCAGCGCATCGTTAGCGCGGCAGCTTCGGCAGAGCCGTTAAGATTAATCGTCTTGTGCTTCTCTAATTTGCACACGGAATTTTGTGCCATTTGGATTCACAGTAACTTCAGATAACGTGACTTGCTCAAATCCTCGCACAATCATTTTTCGCCACGGACCAGGTTTGGTATTCACTTCTAAACCATTGTTGTCATACCAATAAAATCGGTAAAGAATGTGCTGATCACCTTTGTAATTGCTACTCAGCTGCACGACTCCTCGTGGGCGATCATCAACGTAAGTGGTGGTGATGTTGTCAACTAATAAGCGACTACCTAAAACGTTATCATTAAAAAATACTTTTTGCGTTTGGCCATCAATTCGAATACCAGCCGTGTTTTCGGCGCATCCAACTAAACCAATAGCCATTGCTAAACAAACAAGCCATGCTTTCATTACAGTCTCCCTAGCTGTTTATGCCACACGGTTGAGTGTGCTCCCTGACGAGATACCCATACCAATGTAGTCTGCTGTGCAGGCACTTCAAACTGATAGGTTTGATCACCCAAGTTTAAACTTTGTGTTCCCGGTTTCACGATTTTTGAAGCCGTTTTCACTTGCGCTGGCAATGTTTGCCAACTTCTTGTATCTGGCTGTTCGGTCAATGTGTTCCATACATTGAAAAGTATGTTGCCCACATCATCGCCTTTTTTCGCCGCCTCTTTTCGGATTCGATCTTTTGCCCAAACACGAAGAGCTTGACGGATCACTATTGTAGTAAGACGTTCATTAAGATCGTTTTGCGCCATCGCATTAACATCAGTCAGCGTACTGGAAGGCAATACCTGACCATTTAAAACAACATCGCTAAAACGTTGAGCACCTCGGTTCTGATAATAAGGAAGCGCCAACGAATAAATCGCGCCATTATCGCGACTGTCGTAAATCGGTAAATCAATACGCCACCCTTTCATCGCCTCAACAACACCCTGCTCATCAATAACGATGACTCGCCCTTGTGACTGAGTTAATCCAGAAGGTGCTTTGCCATACCGCTTCTCTAGCATGCGCAAGTCTTCACGCATGCCCAGCTTCTTAGCAGCGTATAAGGTGCTTTCCACAACTTGCTTGTTGTCTGGCATTACAGCGAGTGCTCGTCGGTAATCAACATAAGCACTGTTTAAGTCTCGCGACGCTTCATATAACAAGCCAGAAAGATAGAACAGATAACCATTTTGTACCGCGCTTAGTTTTTTACCAGCATCAGGGTAGTTCGCTAACACACTGCCTAAATTGGCAGACATGCCTTGCTTGTTAAGGTCTTTCTCTACTGCTTTTAGCTCTTTTTCACGCGCCTTTCTTGCTGCTTCCTGAACTTGATTAGCTCGACGCACTTCAACTAGTGCCCCTTCTAAATCGTTTTTCTGTAAGTAATTTAGTCCTAGATACAGGTGCAAAAAGCCAAGTTCGTAATCGGCGGGATGATAGTCTTGGAGATTGTCGTTCACTGCGAGAGAGCCGACGCTCGTTGCCGTGTCTGACACAGATATCGTCGCACGATCTTGTTGAACACGTACGGCACGATCGCTGCTTTCTAGCGCATTCAAACTTGTCGGGTAATCTTCAGCAAGAAAAGAGATGCGACCTTTTTCAAAATTGCCAAGTATCTCGCCACCCACTTCACTTGATTGAAGTTGTTTTGCTTTGGCATATTCCCCTGCAACAACGGCTTGATAAACTTCTTGATTCTGGTTGCTGTAATGACTAAACAGATTGCCCGCAGATAAATTCGCGCAGCCAGAGGCCATTAAAGCCCAGCTCATCAGCCCTAACAGCTTTACACCTAGTTTCACATTTATCTCCACAAATGTGTCATTCGACAGGAAAAAGAAGTGGGTGAATCACCACCCACTTTTAAAAGCTTAGCTCAATACCATTGGACCTAGAGGGCGGCCGCCTAGTAGGTGCATGTGAATATGGTAAACCTCTTGGCCACCATGTGGATTACAATTAACGATCAGGCGATAGCCGTCTTCAGCAATACCTTCTTCTTTCGCTAACTTTCTAGCAACCGTGAACAAACGCCCCATCATTGCTTCATCTTCAGCTTCTACATCATTCGTTGTTGGGATCAGTTTATTCGGAATAATGAGAATATGGCTTGGTGTGCGAGGGTTAATGTCGCGAAACGCAGTCACCAAATCATCTTGATAAAGGATATCGGCAGGGATTTCCTTGCGAATAATTTTACTAAAGATCGTTTCTTCCGCCATGAGGACTCCATTTTATAAACGTAATTAGACCCCAATTAGTATGCGCCAACCAAAAGCGGAGCTCAATAAAAACAGTGTTCACTTAACATTATTAATCAAATGCTAATTAACGAAGCTTTTTTTGTCGTGTGCGTCATAAAATGCGCGTCACAAACTGAATACAATCCAATGAATTTTGTTACTTTTTTAAGACAATTATTATTTTTATACCCAAGTAAACTCAAAAATGCTTGGGTAGCTTGTCTATTTTTGGGAGAGGAAGCTCACTTATGCGAGGTTCAGTTATTAAAAGGATGTATGCCGGCTTTGCACTGATCATCATCCTATTTGCCGTCACAATTGCCATTATGATGGGAGGAATGAGTGATATTCACGGAAAATTTGGCACGGTTTCTAAATCATCCCTACCGTTGGTATCGTTATCTAATCAAACCAGTGTTGAGCTGCTTTCTGCCGACAAATCATTTAAAGACTTCCTGACGACAGAGAATAAACAACGTATGGATGAAATGCGTCAGGAATTTGCTAGATCTCAACAGCGCTTCGAATCCACATTGGCTCAACTGAAAACCGCAAGCCAAACCTACCCTACTCTTGCCGAACCGTTTTCAGAGTTAAAAACGTTAGAGCAGAGCTATTTTACAGAAGCTCTAGAGGCCATGGACAACTACGAAGCAATGTTCGCGGCTCAAGAAGAAGTGCAAAAATCCTCACGCCGCTTCCAAAAACTGAATACCGAACTGTCGGTTGGTCTTAAAGAATATGTGGCAGATCAAACCAGCATTTCTGTCAAAGTCATGGCAAAGAGCTACTTTATCAAGTTAAAAGATGCCGAAGTAATTACCTCTGATGCCCTCGCCAGTTCCAACCCTGAGTTTGTTACGCAAGCCGTAGCTAAAAACCGCAAAGCAGTAACGCACTTGAATTACGCATTCCGCGGGTTGGTGACTCAACTTCCTGAGCTAGAAAAAGCATTTGGCGAATCTGTAGAGCAATTTACTCGCGACGTTGGTATGCGTGGCGGTGTGTTAGACCAACATAATAATTACCTCAATGCTCGCGCCGCTTTGTATAACAATATCGCCAACCTAGCAAATAAAGTGGATTCAACCATGGCGATTCTTGAGCAATTCACGACAACCGCAACAGATAAGCTCAATGAATCATTGGCAGACGCAGGTGACATATATTCGGCGGGTGTAACGAAAGCCATCATCATTGGCGTTATTGTCGTTTTACTCGCGACAGCGATTGGCTACCACATCGCACAAAGCGTTCGCGAGCCGTTGACTCGTATTCTAAAAGTGTTAGAAAGCCTGACTGAAGGTGATATGACACAGCGTATCGACATTCGCTATAACAACGAATTCAGCCGTGTGAGTGGACACATTAACTCACTCGCCGACAACCTTCACGAGATCTTGGTGAAACTCAACGAAGCGTCAGAAAACCTATCGTCAACCGCGACAACCAACGAACGCACCTCTTCGCAAGCACAAATTAAATTGAGCTCTCAACGCGAACAAACAGCAAACGTCGCTACCGCGATGACAGAAATGTCTCATTCAGTGCAGGAAGTCGCGCAAAGTGCGCAAGGCTCGCTAGAAATGGTGCAACGCGTCGAATCTGCCTCTGAAGAAGGCAGAAATGTTATGAGCAGTAACATCTCAACCATTAATCAACTAGAAACACGTTTGAACGAATCGGTCTCCGCAGTTTCTGAGCTACAAAAGATGAGTGGTCAAATTGGGTCTATCCTTGATGTGATCCGCAACATTGCGGAGCAAACCAACCTACTGGCATTGAACGCGGCAATTGAAGCGGCTCGCGCTGGTGAACAAGGTCGCGGCTTCGCGGTAGTGGCAGATGAAGTACGAGTACTCGCATCAAGAACGACTCAATCAACCACTGAAATTGAATCCATGATCAGTAATCTGCAATCTAGCTCACAATCGGCAAACCAAGTCATACAAAGCTGTATGAGCGATATGGAGATGTCGGTTGAGCAAGCGTCAAAAGCGAACAGCTCAATGGAAGAGATCCAGGCGCTAATCATTGAGATCAGCCAAATGAGTACGCACATTTCACAAGCAGCAGCAGAGCAAAGTGAAACATCAACAGACATTGCTCGCAGCATCGAAGATATCAACAGCATCGCCGATGAAAGTTTCCAAGCCATGTCGAGTATCGCACAAACCAGTGAATCACTGACCCACTTGGCTCATCAGCAAAATGAATTGGTCCACCGCTTTAAGTTATAAATACTTTATAATTAAGAGCATTAATTAGTGCAATCAACTGTATAAGGGCGACTTTTTGTTAAGTCGCCCTTGTTTTTTGTCGGCCATGTCTACATATGATTAATAAGGCCAGCTCATCCCCTTGCACAACTCTTTTCGAGCGGCCTCATAAAAAGGAAAATCTATGGCTGTTCATGTTGGTATTATCGACCAAGACCCAGTGAGATTGGTCACTCCTCTATTAGATAATCGTACGCTAAGCACACATATCGTCTTCATCGGAGACAAGAGCCAGTTAGATATATTTGACCGACTGAGTGCCGTTTTAGCTCAACGAGAAATTACTTCTGAATTTTTTGAAATTCCATCCGCTGTTAATACATCTCTGATCAAACAAGCAATTCAAAAACTGGCAAAAGACCTTCATGAACGCGGCGAAGATGTAAAATTGAACGCGAGCTGTGGTCTTCGTCATCGCTTGTTGTCGGTGTACGAAGTTTTCCGTACCTATCGCTGGCCAATTTTTGTGGTTGAGCCTAGTAGCGATAAGCTTTGTTGGTTATACCCTGATGGCAAAGAAGATACCCAAGTCGAAGATCACATTACGATTGCAGATTACCTCACTATCTTTGGTGCACGCGGCGAGTTTCACCACGTTGATTTACCACCTCTTCTTGATAAAAAATTGTATGAACTTGGTGAACGATGGGCCTCAAATGCGCTTGAGCTTGGGCCAGGTCTAGCAACACTTAACTACCTTGCAACCACATGCCGCAAAGAACAAAAGCTTGATGTCGAGCTCTCCGAAAAACAGCAGGGCTACCGTGAGCTCAACATGTTGCTTTCAGATTTAGTAGAAGCAGAAATCGCCACCTATGAGAATGGCGTTTTAACGTTTGCAGATGAAGATGCTCGACGCTTTTCAAACGGTGAGTGGTTAGAAACTTTGGTTCACAGCACCGTGAAGCAAATCCAAGACACCATGCCGACGATCCAAGATCGATCGTTAAATGTTCAGGTTTATCGTAAACTTGGTGAAAGTGAAGTACGCAATGAGTTAGATGTCGCAACAGTTGTAAACAACAAGCTGCACATCATCGAGTGCAAAACCAAAGGCATGAGAGATGACGGCGACGATACTTTATATAAGTTAGAATCGCTTCGCGATCTATTAGGTGGCTTACAAGCGCGCGCAATGTTGGTGAGCTTCCGTCCTCTTCGTCACAATGACATTACTCGTGCTGAAGACTTAGGGCTAGCCCTGATTGGCCCTGATGAGCTTAAAGATTTAAGAACGCACTTAACTGATTGGTTTAAAGACGCGGGCGGTTCAGACGAGATATAGTGCCATTAAGAAAAGCTAAAATTCACAACGATAAAAAGCAGCATTAATGCTGCTTTTTTTATACCTAAATTTTAGCTGTACGCATTTCTATAACTAGAAAAAAACCAGAGGTTAGCCTCTGGTTTTTTCTGTTTGTTTAAATGCCAACTATAGGGGCTTAAAGCATTTTACGCGCTGCTTCTACAACCACTTTAATTGAACGCGCTTCCGTTTCTTTCAGAGTTGAATGATCTGGAATCTCTTTTTGTGTACGGTTGATGATAACACCTGCCACACAACCCGCTTTTAAACCAGAGCTCGCACACATTGTTAGCAGTGTTGCAGACTCCATCTCGAAGTTAAGTACGCCCATGTCTTGCCATTCTTGCATAGAGCCTTGGAAACGCTTAACAACACGACCAGAGAACGTATCGTAACGTTCTTGACCAGGGTAGAACGTGTCGCTTGATGCAGTCACACCCATGTGAACTGTAGCGCCAGACTCTTCTACCGCTGCTTTCATTGCGGTTGCTACTTCAAAGTCAGCAACTGCTGGGAATTCCATAGGAGCAAAGTGTAGGCTCGCACCGTCAAGACGAACTGACCCCGTCGTTACGATCATGTCACCCACGTTTACATGCGGTTGAATTGCACCCGTTGTACCAACACGTAGGAAAGTACGAACACCAAGCTGTGCCAATTCCTCAACTGCGATAGAGGTAGAAGGACCACCAATACCTGTAGAACAAACCACAACAGGTTTACCGTCTAGCTCTGCACGGTATAGCGTGTATTCACGATGGCTTGCTAGAAATACTGGATTTTCCATTTGTTCTGCGATTTTTTGAACACGCGCTGGGTCACCAGGAATGATCGCTAGAGTCGCACCATTAAGATCAGCTTCAGTAACACCTAAATGGAATACAGCTTGAGACATAAGTCGCTCCTTATTGTGGCTTATTTTATGAACAATAAGCTCATTAATCAGTTATTGGGTACAGATGCACTGTAGCGAACCTTTCACCAACATAGAGTGATCACAATCACAATGACAAAATGTAATGAAAGTGAAATTTCAAACAAAACTGGTATTGATCACACTTTAAGGGGCGTTAAATCATTTTGTTGCATAGCAATGCGTGATTTCAAGGACGAGAAAAACGTCTGATCGCATCAGGTGAATACGGTTAAAAAAAGCCCGATACACGAATGCCTCGGGCTATTAATGAGTGGGATCATTGGTTAGGTCAGTTATTTGATCTGTTTGGACTCAAAACGAAGTAATCTCAACGCATTCAATGTCACCAGTGCTGTTGCACCACTGTCAGCTAATACTGCAACCCACAACCCAGTAACCCCAAGTAAACTTGTCACTAAGAATACACCTTTCAAACCTAGCGCTAACGCGACATTCTGACGAATGTTACTTAGCGTCGCACGCGACAGTTCTATCATGGCAGGTAGCTCAATCAACCGGTTGTGTGTTAACGCCGCATCAGCAGTCTCGAGCGCAACATCCGTACCGCCTCCCATCGCAATACCAATGCTCGAAGCTTTCATGGCTGGAGCATCATTGATACCGTCTCCCACCATCGCAACGGTATGTTGTTGTGATAGTTTCTCGACGTAATGCACCTTGTCTGCAGGTAACAAACTCGCTTTATAATCCAAGCCTATTCTATTTGCCATTGCTTCTGCACTTCTCGGGTTGTCACCCGTTAGCATCACCGACGTGACCCCAAGTTCCTTCAACATTGCGATGGCTTGCTGGGCATCTGAGCGCAATGTATCTTGCCATGCGATCACGCCAATGACCTCGTCATCGTAACGAACAATGACAACCGTTTTACCTTGTTGTTCCAACGTAACCACTTGCTCTTTGGCTTCTTGAGAAAGTGGAAAGTCTGCCTTTGAAGGCGTGACCACTTGGACCATTTTTCCATCGACGTAACCAGTGACACCAGAGCCTACTTGCGCGGTTTTATCCAACGCTTCAGGAATAGTAAGCCCCTTCTCTTGCACTTTGGTAACTAAAGAAACCGCTAGAGGATGACTTGAACCAACCTCGATTGACGCAGTTAGGCTAAGTAACTTGTCTTCATCCATATCAAAAGCAAAGACGTCGGTCACTTCTGGTTTACCTTGCGTCAGTGTCCCAGTTTTATCAAATGCGACAGACTCAACCTTGCCAAGCAACTCAAGCGCCGCTCCACCTTTGATCAATGCGCCCCGCTTAGCCGCTGCCGCCAAGCCAGAAGTGATCGCCGCAGGCGTTGAAATGACTAATGCACATGGACAAGCAATCAACAGCAGGGCGAGTCCTCGATAGATCCACGTTTCCCACGGTTGGGCAAATAGTAATGGCGGCGTAACGATAACCATCAGAGACACCAACATCATGAGTGGCGTATACCAACGGCTAAATTTATCAAGAAAGCGTTCTAATGGTGCCTTACGGGATTGTGCTTCTTCAATCAAATGAAGAATTCGATCTATCGCATTCTCGCCCTGACGGGAAGTCACCTGTAAACGAACCACTTTATCGACAACCACAGCCCCGGCCATCACTTTGCCACCGGTTTGATGTTCAACGGGAACAGATTCTCCCGTTAACGCACTTTCGTCAAAACTCGCAAGCGCATCTTGCAAAACACCGTCGGCAGGCAAACGACCTCCGGGTGCGACTTCTATGATATCCCCTGGTTTAAGCTGCGCAGCTGGTACTTCTTTGCGTTCACCATCAATAATTAAAATTGAATTTTCTGGGACTAAGTCCATTAACGCCTGGACACCGCTTCGCGCGCGAGATGATGCATATGCTTCTAACTTTTCACCAATAAGGAAAAGCAATAACACCATTGCGGCTTCGGCGGTTTCACCTAAATATAAAGCGCCGAGCGCCGCTACACTCATTAACGTTTCAATCGCAAAAGGCGTACCGCTACGCGCCAACTTAAATGCTTTGAGCGCGATTGGGTATAAACCAAGTAAACACGTCAAAGTGAATAACCAAGCGCTTATTTGAGGGTCGATCTTAGAAATTACTGCCGCAGTAGCCATTGCACCAGCAATCGAGAGAATTTGGATGTTGTCTCTTATGACGCCAAGCCAGCCTTTCTTTGTAGTGCTTGGTTTTGGAGCATCAAGTGAAGAGAGCGGGAAACCCGTTTTTTGGGCTGTCTGCTCTATCGTAGCTATCAGCTCTAGACCATCAAAATCGACGACCAGTTTTTCTGTTGCAAACAAAACCTTGGCTTGGCTGACGCCTTGTAAAGACGTAATGGCTTTCTCAAGCTTTTGCGCACAAGATGGGCAATCCATACCTGACACAAGCCAAGCGTTCCGAACGGAGGAATTACTCTCCCTTGTGGGATCGTCTTCCTCGCCTGTGTCAACGCTGCAGCCTCCTCCACTACAGCAAGAGCTTTCAGAAACATCAACACTGGCCTGAGAGATATTGAGCGAAGATTTTACTGGCGCACAGCATGACTCGCTTGCACCAAGCGGCACCGCAGTTTTGATTTTGCTAGATTGGCAACCTTGATGTTTTGTACACATAATTTTTTCCTTATTGGTATCGGTGATTTACCTATTGCTAAGGATAAACCTTAGAGTAAGCTCCAAGGTCAAGATAAATTTGTACAGTTCGGCGATAGAAAATAAAAAAGACGCCGAAGCGTCTTTCCAAACCAGTTTAAAAGCAATATTCCGTAAAGTTTAAACAGAGAGGTTAAACGGGATGCTTAAAACACTCATTTAATGTCATTCCTATGGCACGCAGCACGTCTCTTCTTGTGATAACACCAACCAACTTACCTTTGCCATCCACCACTGGATACATTTTCGGCTTTCCAACTTTCATCATGTCAGCCAGTTCAATTACTGACATTTCTGGAGAAACAGATAAGACATCATCATGCATACACTCTTGTACCGTATGTGTATCTTGGCAGTGATAACTTGCTTTCACCAACTTATCTAATAAGTCTTGCTCCGATAAAAACCCAACCACTTTTTCATTTTCATCAATGACAGGGCCACCTAGTGTGACACTTTGCATTACTTTGTTTAAAGCTGCCGAAAGTGACATATCTTTCGTGAAAGTCACCGCTTGCAACGTCATGTAATCTTTTACTTTTAATGAATGCATTCTTATCTCCTTAAGGGCATTTTATTGCGGCCTTTAGATAAGTGTCGCCTAATTTCCTGATTTTACTAAATGGAAAGGAGTAATTTTATTTATAGGCACAGCCTATTGAACTAAAACAAAATTAACTCACCGAACAACATTCACTGTATTTCGTTAAACGCAAGATTCAGCCAGGCTGATTTTTCTAGGCAATAAATACAACAAAGCCAGTCAAATTGACTGGCTTTGTTATTAAGTAATGGTTGCGTTAGCTATGTTGGCGGCGCATGTTGTCTAAAATAATGCCAGTCGCCATCGCGACATTCAGTGATTCGGCACCGCCAAACGCCGGAATCGTGATTTTATCTGTCACGAATTTTGCTGCGGCTTCGCGCACACCATGAGATTCGCTGCCCATCAACAAAATACCTTCAGCAGCGAAATCCGTTTTATGAACGCTCTCTCCTTCCAAAAACGCGCCATATACTGGCAATTTGGCGTGTTCCAAGTAACTTGGCAAATCCACCAAACTCACTTGTACGCGGCCAAAGCTGCCCATGGTCGCACTGATCGTTTTAGGATTATAAGGATCAGCACAATCTGTACTCGCAATAATGTGCTTGATGCCATACCAGTCTGCAACACGAATAATCGTACCTAGATTACCAGGGTCGGATACACCATCTAGCGCAATCATCAAGCCTTTCGCTTGAGGCTCTTTTACACTCGGAATTTCAACCACAGCAATGGCCGCATTATTGCTCACAAGCGTGCTCGCTTTGGTCAATTCATCAAGCGATGCTTCAACACAATCAAAACGATTTAGCGTACCAGCATTTTGTTCGAGAAATGCCGCTGTTGCAAAAACCTGCTTCACCTTCAATGAACTACTTGCTAGCTCTAGTACGTTCTTTTCACCCTGAACTAGGAATAAGCCATGCGCTTTACGCTGTTTCTTTTGACCTAAAGCACGAAGCAGTTTTAATTGGTTTTTTGAAATCATTAAAGTATCCCAGGTGAAAATGGTTATTCGGCGAGCGTACCCTAAACAATCTTCACGACAGTTCGGTATCAAGCGGATGAGATTATAAATTATACCTAAATAACCTCAAGAAGCTTGATCATCAGAAGACGTTGAACACCAAGCGTAGCCAAAATAAAAGAAGGCTCAAAAACGAAAAAAGCCCTGCGATAACGCAGGGCTTTCAAAGGGTGGGACCCCAGCCACATCCCGGCACACAAGTCACACGCTGCGGCTGCTTCCTTCCGGACCTGACCGAGTTCACGAGCTATTGTTGCGAGAGGACCAGAGCCCCATAATTCTTTTCGAGAGGTCTTGCCTCAATCGATGGGGCGATTATTCAGTATCAGCTCTCATAATGCAAGAGCAAAAACCTTGAATTTCATCATTTCATTACCGTTTGGACAAAACTCGATCAATTCATTCCTTTATGATGAAACCGTACAGTCACGATAAGAGGAGTCGTGCCGTGAGGACTGCTTACTCATGTACATGTCTTCATCAGCCAAATGCATCGCTTGCTCTAAGCTCATGTGCCGTTCCCTTTTTGCAGAGAAACCAATAGAGATACTTATAGACTCCAAATCACTACATAATTTGCCTTTCACATCGATTCTACTGAGCTCTCTCATTGCTCTAGTTAACTCAGCTTGCGTAGGATAACCCAGTAATATGAACTCATCCCCTCCAATTCGATAACATCTTCCCGACCAGACATAATGAATTTTTAGTGCCAGTAGTTGTAAAACTTCGTCCCCAG
The DNA here is from genome assembly GCF_033339895.1 of Vibrio sp. 1751. Classification (NCBI taxonomy): domain Bacteria; kingdom Pseudomonadati; phylum Pseudomonadota; class Gammaproteobacteria; order Vibrionales; family Vibrionaceae; genus Vibrio; species Vibrio sp. 1751. The sequence goes on along the minus strand of NZ_JAWOVM010000023.1, from coordinate 15,778 downwards.
CGCGATGCCCATAAGTGTCATTGATTCGTTTGAAATGATTAATGTCTAAGTAAAGTATGGATAGATCTTTGTTTACTCCTTTTCGATACTTTACTTGCAACGCACGACGATTCCTTAACCCTGTTAAGTTGTCAGTGTTAGATTGACGGTAAAGATAAAGCGAAACACAAATAGCAAACAATAACACAAAGATAAACACAGCTTGTGTTTGCGTCGCTAATCGAATCTCATATTCAAGTGCGGTACGCCAATCTGGGCGTACATCGTACTGAGCAATGATCTTATCAACTTCTAACATCGCTATCGCTCGACTGAAGAAAGGCGCAAGCATGGCTCCTTTTTCATTCGCGACCAATCCAACAGAGAGTTGTGACTCATAAAACTCACCAATAGCGGTATCCTGCTCTATCGGAACCAATTCACTGAGACGTAAAAAATGATTGAGCATCGCCGTATCCATCGGAATGTAATCGACTTCTTCATTTAATAGCCCCTGAATGAGCTCTTGTTGAGTACGATAACGTTTGAGTTCTTTTAGCGGTAACAGTTGTGTCATCATTTGATCGAAAAAGTCATCCTTAACTACGCCAATCTGCTCAGATATCAACTGTGAAACATGAGAGTATGTGCTCGGTTTGTAACCTAAACGCTTGACCATCACCGATGCTGGCGCGTAATGGGACTTTGGAAAGTAGCTAAATGCGCGCCGCTCACGGCTGACCGTTAACGGCGCCAAAATTTCGAAATTACCTTGGATAAACTCATGGTACATAGAACCCCAGCTTTCACCAGGCTCACTAATGATCAAGCAGTTTAAAGCCAAGATCTCACAACTTCTCAGGACTACATCAGCCGTCATCCCTTCGACACTACCATCTGCGTTGTATACAACATATGGAAAGATAGATTCGAGCTTAATCCGTATTGGTTCATTAAAATCAAGGGGTAATAAACGAATAGAATCACGCAACGCTGCTCGCCTTAATTCAAATTGATACTGGGAAATTTCTTCGCGAAGCTGCTTTTGCACCGCTTCCCCGTGAATAAACGTAGCGAACGTGTCCAACTCCTCAAGATGATGATCTTTTTTACTGATGATGGATACGGGCTTTATCGAAATCTGATCATTGAGCATCTTGGCGTCAAACCCCTCCATCAGCATCGGCTTGAGCTGGTTAATGGCATCGACAACGCCGTCCACAGCACCTGAACGTAGCAGTGTTACTGCTTGTTCGTGACCTTGATAAGAGATCTGTTCTAGACCAGGGTAGTGTTGTTTAAGTAATTGGGCATAAACTGTATCTTTGGGGACGCCAACACGCGAAATATCACTCAACGTCGAATCTTTTAAGCCAAAGAGGTAGGTATATTCGATATTTGTTGGGCGGGAATAACTAAAACGTTGAGCACGTTCTTGTGTGTAAGTGATATTCGCAGCAAAGTCCGCTTCCCCATTCGCTACTGAATTTAGAATGGCATCAAAGCTGGAGTAGTTTACGTATTGAACGGTAAAGCCAAACTCCTTTGAAGCAGCATTGAAAAGAACACGAGTGACGACATCATCCGCTTCAGTCGCGACTTTATAATGAGCAATTAAAGGGGCTTCGGCTTTTACATTCAAACTCAAGAGGCAACATGCAAAAAGCAACAGTGTTCGAGCAAAAGTTGTCATGACAAACTTATCTTAAATCAACCACTTATATTGTGGTTATTATTATTGGAAGTGTAGTAAATATGAAATGAAGAACATATACTAATCTCCATTTTGTTCCACAACCAATTCGATACTCTGCCGCACATGTCACTTTTTACCTGACTAAAAACTCATAATTCAGCCTGTTCATCGCTACTACGTAAAATATAGTCAGTCATCCAAGCCGTCCCTAACAAACAGATCCAAACCACGAAAACAGGGTTTGGCACATCCGTGGTCGGGCTGACGACTAAAGCGGCAAAACCCACAGTCGGCAATGTCCAACATAATAATTTGCTCCAACGAATGGTATGTTGAAGCTTCGCAAGTGCTTCCATTGACGCTAACATTCCCGTCAAACTTAACGCCATAAGAACGGCGTACGGTAGGCCTGCAATCCACAATGGGAGCAACAAAAACAACGGCCACCAGCTGTGTTTATTGGATGGCGTCCAATGCGCAGCCGACCACCACATCGCCATAACCGCAATGGTTTGAACCACTGTAACCCAAGCAGAACCATCCAGCTTACCGCCTTGCTGTGTGACCATAAGACCAACTTGCAGTGTAAGTACAATAAGACCAGCGGTGAGCAACACACCTAAAGAGCTTCTACGAGAAAATACCACCATTAAAAGTGGGAAAAGGATCAAAACACCAACCGACAAAGCAATTGGCTGCATTGAGAGTGTCGCACCAAAAGCCATCATCGCGCCCAGCAATACTAAGCCAGCGAACCCACCTTGTGGCAGAACCCACAGCGCGGGGATCATAAGTGCAAGAACGGGAATGTCACCCTCGCTCAAACTCATCGCCCGAACACAGACAACAGCGAGTAAGGTCGTAACGAAAAATTGAAGTGTCGATAAAATCATAGCGCCTCCTGGCTTCCCCACCTACTTGGTAACTCAACGGCAAAAACTGGGATTGAAAGTCGTTGAGAGGGTCTAGATTCAAGCTTAGCTTGCGTTTGCTTCATGCTGTTTAAGGCTCATCAACCAACGACACTAAAGAACAGAAAATGTAATTCTTCAAAGTGAGTCGCTGGCAACACAAGGGTTAAGAACCGTTAGCAATATACAAGTCCAATGGTTTACCATTCCTTAGTAACCCAAAATAGACACTTTTGAGTATGGACCAATTTTTAGCGCAAATCTTTGCTGTAATTCACCAAATTCCAAAAGGAAAAGTCTCCACCTATGGGGAAATTGCCAAAATGGCCGGTTATCCGGGCTATGCGAGACATGTTGGTAAAGCACTGGGCAACTTACCAGAAGGCAGTAAACTCCCCTGGTTTAGAGTGGTAAATAGCCAAGGAAAAATATCTTTAAAAGGCAGAGACTTAGAGCGACAAAAAAAGAAATTAGAAGCAGAAGGGATTGAAGTATCGGAAGTTGGCAAAACTTCACTTAAAAAATACAAATGGCAGCCTTAAGCTGCCATTTTTTGTTCTCAGTACGTCGTATTAACGTGTTCCAACTAGACGAATATCTAATTGGTGAGTTTGTGCTTCATCTGTAATAACACCGTTATGTGTGTCGCTGATAAAACGCAGCTTTCCATCTACCTCAATGCGAGCACGAACGCTGTAACGATGGTTTGGTTTGATTTCATTGCTGTCGTAACTCAACTCAAAAGAAAGAGGAACTTGCTTACCTTCTGTTTCGAATGTCTGTTTCGCCAACACTTTTGCTGGCGCATCCGCCAAGGACACATCTTCTAACGCAATAGTAACCACTGCGTTTGGTGGCAAGGCAATCCGCTCGCGATAAGCCACTGTACCTGTAATCGTCTTCATTGACGCTTCTGTAGATTCCATTTCTGTATTTTGAGAAGTTTGGCAACCCACTAACGCAGCCCCAAAGAGTAGAGAAGTAACAAGTAGTAGTGTTTTTTTCATATATTCCTCGAAAAGAGCATTAAACCGAGGCAATTATAGGTGTGGAATATAAAACTGTCTGCTTCCTGTCACTTTATTTGACAATAGTTTGACTGAGTTAGAATTTATCAAACAATTGATTTTGTTTCATAATTGGAACAATACTATTTCTAAGTTACTCAATAGTTCTTAACTGTGCCACTTCACAAGAGTGAGGCTGTTGAGGTAACTTGGAATGAAAGACAACGGTGAGGAGACACAATGAGTAAACCACTACGAGAATTGCTCAGCCTACTACAACTCGAAAAATTAGAAGAAGGCTTGTTTCGTGGCCAAAGTGAAAACCTAGGTTTGCCTCAAGTTTATGGCGGTCAAGTAATTGGGCAAGCGCTTTCTGCTGCGCGCTACACCGTTGAAGAAACACGCACGGTACACTCCTTCCATAGCTATTTTTTGTACCCTGGCGATCCAGAAAAACCTATTATTTATGATGTAGAAAATCTGAGAGATGGCCGTAGCTTTAGCACTAGACGCGTAAAAGCAATTCAAAATGGACGCCCTATTTTTTACCTAACCGCATCCTACCATGGCGATCAACCTGGGTTTGATCATCAAAAAGAAATGCCAGATATCCCTGGTCCAGAAAACTTTGCCTCAGAGAGTGAGCTCGCTAGCCATATTGCAGAATTTCTACCCAAACGCTTACGCAAAACATTTTGCGGGGAAAAGCCAATCGAAACTCGCCCCGTTACGGTTATCAACCCTTTGAAGCCCAAAAAAGCAGAACCCAAACAGTACCTTTGGATTCGTGCTAATGGTGAAATGCCAGAGAATCAGCTAATTCACCAGTACCTTCTGGCCTACGCATCCGATTGGGGATTCCTTGTGACAGCAATGCATCCACATGAAGTCTCATTAATGACGCCTAACTTTCAAGTGGCCACCATTGACCACTCTATCTGGTTCCATCGTCCGTTTAAGATGGATGAATGGCTTCTATATGCGATAGAGAGCCCAACGGCGAGCAATACTCGTGGGTTGGTCCGAGGCGAAATATACAACCAGCAAGGTCACTTAGTGGCGACCGCCGTGCAAGAAGGGGTGATGCGCTACACGAAATAGCTCGTGTTCGTTACACGAAAAAAGGAGTGCTGTTCCGCACTCCTTTTTTAATGGGTATCAAACGATGATTAATTTGGTTGATACTTCATGTTAACAACCGACCATTCGTAAAGTGATTTCGGGTAACCATATTCGCCTTTCCCGTAAATGACATTTGGGTCGGCATAGAATCCACCTTTATTCGTTGCTAAAAATTCACGAACCCCACGACGATAAGTAATCACAGGTGCTACTAACTCATACTCTACCTTTTCCATCTTCGAGTCATCAATTATTAAGAACCGAGTCATACGAATCGTGCTGCCGTTGGTGCAGTACCCTGAGTCATCATAGTCAATTGCTTCAAAAGGCTTGAGATCATCTTCGAACAGCTCTGATGTACATCCATCAAATCGAGCTAAGTGTACCCACGCTCCTTTTATTAGAGTTTGGTCATCGTTACCCACCGGCTTGAATGCAAGTAGTGCAATCTTACCTTTGCCGTATAATTTCAATTCTTCGTCCGTTGGCTCACGCACTGAACGAACGTTCATCAAACCAAACTCACTTTCTTCTAAGTTAGAAAACTCACGTGCATTTAGCGTGCTAAACAATACTGTTTGTTCAGTTTCAAGCAATGTATATTGATCCGCAACACCTTCATCTGCAAAGCTTAGATACAGCTGGACTTTCTTACTTTCCAACGCTTTGTAATCTCGAGATTCTCCTTCCGAAACGTCGAGAGAAATCCAACGTCTTTTTACTGGCGGGAGGTCAAGTAACGTCAGCTCTTCCTTATCAACATCTAATGAAGCGACTCCTTTAATTGTTGAGCTGGATATTTGATAGCTGCGGTTTCCTATTGGTGTACCAAAGTCTAGCTTAACCTTTTTAAATGGTTCAAATTCCACCTTCATTGTAGAAGCACTTAAACCAGGGTGATTCGCTTTGTTAATAGTGCCATTTACGACGATTGTTTTAGCTTTGTAGTTGCGTCCAGTAAGAGTAACCTCTACTTGGTACTCGCCTGCGTGCAAAATCTTCAAACGCCCCGTATCAGGGGAAACTAGCTCGACCACAGGATCTTTTTGGTTAATAAGACGGTAACTTGCCTTCGCAGTCCCACCACTCATCACTGGTGAGATAACACTACCAGCGGAGAATTCTACCGTTGGGTAAGTAACCGATACAGGGTTTGTGCCTTGTTTAATCGTGACCGAGAAACTACTTTCACCCGGATCCACTTTGTCGTCCCCCGCATCCGAAACAATAATTTTTGTGCTACCCGCGTTAAGAATTTGCATGGCACCCGTTTGGCTGTTTAAGGAAACCACATCTGTTGCAGCGTTGTCTGCAAATCGGTACGTAACTTCTCCAACCGTACCAGAGATTTTCGGCGCAACAAATGTTTGGCCAACCTTCCAAATCTCTTCCACATCGGATTGAACTTCAATTCGGCTCGGCGCACTCAAAATTGTCACGTAGACTTTTTGATCAGGACCAACGGTATAATTCGCGCTCTCTTTTCTGCGCACAGTTAGCGTCGCTTTACCCGCTTTATACACATGGAGACGTCCTTCACTAAAACCACCGACAACATCTGGTGCGGTGTTATCTACAATCTCAATTTGCTCGTCAGCACTCAAACCAAAATCACGATGAAGATCAAAACTGTATTTGTTGCTGTATACAACGTCATAATCGTGCGTTGCCATGGGTTGGCCTTCAGCCTTTGCAACTTTAATGACGACATTAAATTGAATAGGTTGGTAGAACTCCCCACCATCGTCTTCAAACTTAAGGTCGTACTCACCCGCAGTCACTACCTCCAACTTGCCGTCAGTCATTCGTAAGCCATTAGGTAAGCTGCTAACTAGATTTACGTTACCTTTTTGCCCTTTAAACGCCAGAGGGATTGAAAGATTTGGTTGATAGGTAAGCGGCATTTCAATGTCTTTTATAACGGGATGAGGCGCGCGATTAACTTCAAGATCAAAACGAGTTTTGCTTGCAGGATAATTACGCATGTCATGCTCGTAAATTTCCACTTCAGCAGCACCAACACCTTTGATCAGTAATGCTTCACCATTTTCAGTTTTAGCGACAACGTCTTCACCACGAATGATTCTCAGCTCATAGTCACCGTAGGCGTTCGTCACCTTAGGGAAAATTCGTCCACCTTCCTCATAAGTTGTGACAATATCCGCTGCGCTGATTTCTTGACGCTTGCCTTGTTTTATATCCACAAAAAATTGCGCTGTTTGCTGTTTATCTAGAAACGCGTCGCTGTAAGTTGCAGTCGCTTCAACCGTTAATCGCCCAACATTATGAACAAGAAGCAAACCCGTTTCAGGGTCTAGCAACTCGGCCACCTTGCTGTCTGGTACGCTATTTATGATTTTGTAAGAAATACGTTGCGTTTGAGCTTTATCTAAACGCACTGGTTCTAACGTCAACCCTTCTCGATACTCGTCTTCAAGCAAAGCGAACTGTAATTGCCCCGGAGCTACTGCATGCAGTTTAACCGTAGCGCGAACTTGTTTCGGCAAGTAAAAGTCGTTACCTGAATCAGTAATCAGCACCGATGCCTGACCAACTGAACCTAATGAATATACCGAACCGTTCTCATCAACACGAATCAAGTTATGACCACTTTCTACCTCATAACTCAGTTCGCCTTTTTGGCCACGGACGATCAACGCTTTTCCTTCTGACTCAATCGCATTGAAATTCAGATCACTCACTGAAAGTTCAGTATTGATGCCTCGCTCTACAGTGACAGAAAATCTTGCTTCAGAAGATTCATAAGCAGAGCTACTATCTGTAGCAAGAATAGTCGCCGTTCCTGGGCGCAGAATTTGTAGTAATCCTGAGTCATTAATTTTCACGACATTTGGCGGATTAGAATCAATGACTTGGTAAGATACCGACCCATGTACATTGCTCAGTTTTGCTTCAGTAACCGTTCCCACTCCTTCAAACTTCAATACCGTGTCTTCCACTTTTAATTGCGGACGGTTCTGCTTTGTTATCGTAGTTGGTGTCTTCGTATTGTTCGGCTTAGAGTCTCCCCCACCGCCACAGCCAGCAAGTAAAGCTGCGAGAAAAAGCAAATAGTAATTTCTGTTCATTTTTAGTAATACTTTGTTACATACAAGATGGGGCGATAATAATACGATGTTTTATTAATCACTATCCCCATTTTTGAGTACTTTATTACTTAAGTAATTGCTACTGTATTCATCCTAAAAACAAATACTCAAAAATAGCGACCAAATTACATGAAAACACAAAAAGCAAACGTTTAAATCAAACTCTTCCATTAATTTAGTAAAAATTAATATTCAATAAAATAAAACATGAAAAAGAAAGAGAAAAAATTGCGTTATTTTTTCTTTCATTATGATGTACAGGATTAATGGACTGTAAAAACAAATGGTTAATGAAAAATAGAAGAGAGAATAAATATCGTTTATATTTGTAAAAATCTGGTAGGAAATAGTTTTAAAAGCATAATCAAACTACCTTTTAACATTTAAAATACTAAAAGGTAGAATTAACATTAGATAGAATTCTTATAGGGCGAGTTATTTTAGGATTGGTAACTCTGTTGTGTATTTAATGGACTCCATAGCAAATGTTGAAGTCACATTAGATAGCCCTTTTACACTATTAACTAACCGCTTATAGAATTCGTCAAAACACTTCATATCTTTGACTAGTACTTTCATCATGTAGTCATACTCGCCAGCCATACGATAAAACTCCATTACCTCAGGAAAGTCACTCACAGTTGTAACAAAATGGTGATACCAACCTTCGGAATGATCAATCGTTTTTAACTGAACAAATGCAATGAAAGATAGCTCGAGCTTTTCTGCACTTAACAACGCCACGCGTTTTTCGATGTAGCCCTCTTCTTCCAACCTTTTCAAGCGCTTCCAGCATGGTGTTGTAGTAAGATTGACTCGCTCAGCCACGTCATTTAATGACAAGGTGCTGTCGGTTTGTAGTAAAGCAAGCAGCTGCTTATCTATTCGATCTAAGCTCATTTCTATAAAACCCACAAAATGTAGAAAATTTTTCTACAGGTATCTTTATTAAGAGTAACAATAGCAAAGTTTTTCTCGGAAATTATAGATAAATTATCCCTATCTAATACTTATCTATCGATTTCCCAAGGAGAGACGCCATGTGTACTGACCACAATTGGATCAACAATGCAGTGCGTAAAATTGAAGCAGACTTCCAACGTTCTGCTGATACTCACTTATTTAAACTCGAACTACCTTCTCTTGATGGTATCGATATCTATCTAAAAGATGAGAGTACGCACCCTACAGGCTCTCTTAAGCATCGATTGGCGCGCTCATTGTTTCTTTATGCTATTTGTAATGGATGGATTGGTCCTGAAACCACTGTAATCGAGGCGTCCTCAGGCAGCACTGCCGTTTCGGAAGCGTATTTTGCGCGTTTACTTGGCTTACCGTTCATTGCTGTTATGCCGAAAACCACCGCACGTAAAAAGATTGAACAAATTGAGTTTTACGGTGGTAAAGCGCATCTTGTAGAGCGCTCAGATCAGATTTATGACGAGTCTCGACGCTTGGCTCAAGAGCTAAATGGTCACTACATGGACCAGTTTACTTATGCTGAACGTGCGACTGACTGGCGCGGTAACAACAACATCGCGAACTCTATCTTTAGCCAAATGGAGTTAGAGGATCACCCGATTCCTAGCTGGGTAGTGATGAGTCCTGGAACAGGCGGCACATCAGCAACCATTGGCCGTTTTATTCGTTACCAAAAATACGACACTAAGCTTTGCGTGGTAGACCCTGAAAACTCAGTGTTTTACGACGCTTTCCAGTCAGGAAATCACTCATTGAAAGGCGATACTGGCAGCAAAATTGAAGGTATCGGGCGACCACGTGTCGAACCAAGCTTTATTGCTGGTGTCATTGATGAAATGCGCAAAATTCCAGACGCAGCCAGTGTGGCAACCGCCCATTGGGTATCTCAGCTGATTGGACGTAAAGTCGGCGCATCAACAGGCACCAATCTTTACGGTGTGCTGCAATTGGCTTGTGAGATGAAACAACGCGGTGAGAAGGGTTCTATCGTGACGCTTCTATGTGATTCTGGAGAGCGTTACCTAGATACGTATTATGACTTAACATGGGTAAAAGAGAACATCGGCGATATTCAACCTTACTTAGCTCAACTCGAAGTCATTCAAGCAAAAGGTTGCGTTGAGTCAGCTTGTTGCGGCTCAACTAACGCTTAACGTGCAAACTGGACTTTAAAAAAACAGCCCAACTTCATGCGGGCTGTTTTTATCGCTGGGTTTTACTTTTTCTGGCGCGCTTCAAACGCAGCCAATTGTTCTGGCGTTGCCGCTGGTTGATGATTTTGTTTCCATTCATCGTAAGTCATGCCGTAAACACGTTCGCGAGCGTCATCAATATCTAAATCCAAACCGAGATTTTCAGCCTCAGATTTATACCATTTGCTAAAGCAGTTGCGACAGAAGCCCGCAAGGATCATCAGGTCGATGTTTTGTACGTCTTTGTTGGCATCTAAATGCGCCAATAAACGGCGAAATGTCGCCGCGTCTAACTTATCTTGTTCTTCTTGAGTCAAGTTTTTGTATTTGAATTCAGCCACTTTCCTTTCCTTCTCTCTTATTTAACTAGCTTTCGTCACCATATCTAGTTAGTCGGTAGTCATGAGTAAGAAGTATGCTTTAGCGCAACAATTCCCATTCTAAAATCACTACCTTTGATAAAAGCTGATATGATAATTACCATCCATCCTATTGATTAAATTAACATTTAAACAAATCATTACAACGGTCTTTTACCAAGGTTATCGTCTAGTTATGAAAAACGCCATTCTATTATTGTCTGCCTTGACCATTAGCGTGCCAACTTTAGCCGCTCAAGAACAAGCTCATCAATCTTATTTTTATCTGGGTACTGGTAACGTTGGTTTTGATACACCGTATTTCGGCTCGGATAGAGACAATGAGTGGTCAACACCACATATCACAGTTGGGTGGGGTTACCATGTAAACCAATACCTCGCGTTTGAAGGGGTTCTGCGCTATTCACAAAATGAACTTAAGAACGATGCTCTAAAAACTGACTTAGATCTTCACTATTACCAAGCAGGTATGTCAGCTGTTGTAACGAGTGATGACTTAGGCGATACGCCACTATCACTATTCGGTCGCGTAACAGCGCTTGGCACTCAAGCCGAAATGTACGTACCAAACGAACAAAAAGTCACAGATGACTCAGGCGCACTATTCAACATCGGTGCTGGTGTCCATTGGGATATGAGTACAGATATCTGGTTACGCGCAGAGTACATTTATAATGTCGCGGATATGGGTTTTGAAGATTTTTACGACGGCTACGAAGGTGTACAAATCAGCCTAGGGAAACGCTTCTAATCGAACGCTTCCGAGCTAACTTTAAACCGATAAAGAGAAGCCGAGGTTATTACCTCGGCTTTTATGTTTTAACGTTTGATTTAAGGGTGCGCTATACGGCCCTTCGTATCATGGCTAATTGCTTTGTTTAACTCTGCTTCTACATGACCTGGTGCTTGTGTTTTCGCCGAAATCAATCGGTACATTGCCGGGATAACAAACAAGGTCACCAATGTCGCAAACCCCATCCCGAAAAAGATTACCGTACCCACGGCAATACGGCTCTCATAACCCGCCCCTGTCGATACTATCAACGGAATTGCGCCAGCAAGTGTGGTAAACGCAGTCATCAAGATTGGACGTAGACGTCGCGCAGCTGCATCAATGATCGCTTTTTCAAACTCAACGCCACGATCACGTAGCTGATTGGCAAATTCTACGATCAAAATACCGTTTTTCGTCACCATACCAATCAACATGATCATGCCGATCTGACTATAAATGTTCATACCTTGGCCCATAATAACCAAACCAAGAAAGCCACCAAATACACCCATCGGCACCGTAAACATGACCACTAACGGGTTTACGAAGCTTTCAAACTGAGCCGCCAACACGAGATACGCCACTAGCAGTGCCAATGCAAACACAACAGCAACACTCGCTTGGTTCTCTTTAAAGTCTTTCGACTCCCCCGAATAACTCACCGAAATGTCACCCGGTAAGTTGTCGATGGCTTCCTGGTCTAGGTAATTCAGCGCATCTCCTAATGTATAACCTTCCGACAGGTTGGCAGTAATAGTGATGGACTTCTGTTTGTTGTAGTGAGAAAGACGAATAGAGGCCGCCACTTCTTCAATTTTTGTGACCGCATCTAACGTCACTAACTGACCGCTATTCGTGCGCAGATAAATCTGACTTAAATCTGCAGCATTATTAAAGCTATTTTCATCACCGCGAAGATACACATCGTACTCTTCGCCACGCTCAATATAAGTCGTTTCGCTTTTACCACCGAGCATGATTTCTAGGGTGTCAGAAATGTCTTTAACACTGACTCCTAGCTCTGCGGCACGCTGTCGGTCAACTGTAACCAATAACTCAGGCGTTTTTTCCGAGTAATCTATCTCTGCTCCTTCCATCATTGGTGATTCTTCTGCTTTGTTCTTTAGCATTTCAGCCCAAACAACGAGCTCATCGTAATCAGAGCCGCCTAATACGAACTGAACTGGCTCACTCGAACCACCTTGGAAACCTGGCATAAATGGGAACACTCGAACATCTGGGATACCTGCCAATTCTTTCCGTACTTTGTTAAGGGCTTGCTGAGCCGTGATATCACGTTCGTTCCAATCTTCTAGAATCATGATCACAAAGCCTGTCTGGTCTCCTGCCTGGCCACCAAACGCTGGCGTTTGGATGCTGAATGACTTCAGATAACCTTGCCCTAGTAATGGCATCAATCGGTCTTCGACAATATCCATATTGGCTGACATACGATTGTATGACGTAGCATCTGCACCGCGCACAAACGCGAATATCACACCGCGATCTTCTTGTGGGGTCAGCTGGGCCGGTACCTGATTCATCAAGAAATAGCTACCGCCCAAACAAGCTAGAATCACCAGCGGAGCAGCCCAACGTACTTTCAATGCGCCTTTCAATAATGCGCGATAACCACTCTCAAGCTTGCTAAACAAGCGATCAACCGCTTCATTGAATCGATTTGGTTTTACATTCGCTTTCAAAATCTGACTACCTAATACAGGAGTCAGCGTCAGGGCAATCAAAGAGGAGAATATGACCGACATAGCCAGCAATACAGAAAACTCTGTAAATAGTAAACCTACCATGCCATCCATAAAGGAGATCGGTAAGAACACCATCACCAGCACTAATGTTGTTGCTATAACAGCAAAACCAACCTCTCTTGTGCCTTTATATGCGGCGAGTAATGGCGATTCACCGCGTTCAATATGGTGGAAGATATTCTCTACAACCACAATTGCGTCATCCACCACCAAACCAATCGATAATATCAACGCCATCAAGGTGATCAAGTTGATAGAAAACCCAAAGTAGTACGCGGCAATGAACGAAGAAATCAGAGAAACAGGAACCGTAACCGCAGGAATTAAGGTTGCACGAGCTTGGCCGATGAAAATGTACAACACCAAAATCACCAAGCCGCCCGTGATAAATAGCGTGCTGTACACCTCTTCGATTGAACGCTCGATAAATACTGTCGCGTCGTAATCTATCGCAAGGCGTGTACCTTCTGGTAAGAACTTCTGGATGTTATCGACTTCAGAACGAACCAGCTTAGCAACCTCTAACGGGTTTGCGTCTGACTGCGATACCACACCAAGACTGATGTTTACTACACCATCACTTTTGAAGGTTGAATTTTCGTTTTCTGCACCAATGAAGACATCTGCTACATCTTTTAAATAGATAGGTGTATTGTCGCTTGCGCGTTTAATGACAAGATATTGAAAATCTTCAGGCGTGTTATAAGTACGAGCCGTACGCACGGACATTACTGTTGAGTCGTTGCGAACTTCACCACCTGGGCTTTCTAGGTTCTCACTTCGCAAAGCTGATGTAATGTCCGAAGCTGTAACTGAACGTCCAGCCATTAGTTCTGGCTTAAGCTTCACGTACATGACCTTGTACAAACCACCGGAGAGATCAATGGAGCTAACCCCAGAGATCAGGCTAAAGCGGTCCATCAATACACGTTCGGCATAATCGGTTAATTGAGTACGGTCCATCTCTGCAGAACTGAGATTGATGTAGAGCGACGCCTCTCCCGAGCCATTGTTCTTATAAACAATAGGGTCATCCGCTTCATCAGGTAGCGAGCGCTGAGCACGAGCCACTGCATCACGCACGTCGCTCACACCTGTGTTGAGATCGTAACCTAACTCAAACGTGATCGTGATACGCGACATGCTGTTACGAGTAGTGGAGCTAATTTCATCAACTCCACTGATCCCAGAAAGCTGGTCTTCCAAAACGGAGGTAATTTGGCTTTCAATAATAGTCGCCGATGCACCCTCATAACGCGTACTGATAGAAACGACTGGGCTTTCTATATCAGGCATTTCACGAACGGCTAATTTGGTGAATGACACAAAGCCAAACACACACAACAGCATGCTCAGAACCAACGCCGCGACAGGGCGTTTAACTGAAACGTCGGACAGTAACATTAGTTTTCTTCCTCATCCGATTCACTGTCATTGCGTGTCACATCCGTGGTGTTCGCTTTTAGTGGCGCGACAATTTCTTTCACTTCGACACCATCACGCATGTTAACAATGCCTTGAACCACAATCTTGTCACCAATCTCAACACCAGATTCGATCACCACCTCGTTGCCAACACGAGCACCTAGCGACACTTCTTGACGAGTAGCTTTGTTATTTTCATCAATTACATATACAAAACGTTTAGTTCCGGAGTATTCAAGTGCTTGAACAGGAATGATTGGCGCCTTAATAGCAGGAAATGCTAGTGAAGCGTTCATCAACATGCCCGGCTTCAATTGATTTTCTGGGTTATCAAACTCAATACGCACGCGAAGATTCAGTGTTTCGGCACTGATCCGCGTATCAATACCTGTGACTTGACCAGTAAAGGTCTGGCTACCCCATGCACTGGTTTTAGCGATGACTTCCATACCAATAGAAAGCATCGATAAATAGCGCTCCGGTACTTGTAAATCCAGTTCCATGACGGAAAGATCATCCAACGTCAAAAGTTCAGTACCCGCACTGACCATTTTGCCGCGGCTAAAATCGATAAAACCAACAGTGCCAGAAAATGGGGCAGTAATATGGAGGTCAGCTAAATTGGCTTGAGCAGCATCAAGCCTCGCTTGTGCTATTTCAACACTGGCTTTTTGTGCATCGATTTCAGTTTGAGTAATCGCATTCCGCTTAACCAAACGTTGGAACTCTTTTAACTTACGCTGTTCATCTTTTAGATACGCCTTTGCCTCAATCAAAGCGGCTTGAGCCTTATCGTCATCTAACTTAATTAATAGCTGGTCTTGCTGGACATTTTGATTCGCTTTAACAGCGATTTGATTCACTTTGCCAGCGACTTCCGATGCGACAACCACAGACTCCGCTGCCTTTAATTTGCCGATAAGAGTTAAGGATTGATTGATCTCATGCGTTTCTACTTGTTCAGTCACAACAGTAACCGCTGAGCCTCCTCGCATCGCAGCGCAAACCGATGGAGAACTCAGTAATATAGAAAGCGTTAAAACAGATAACGATAACGTGGCTTTCATGCTCATGATATTGACTTCTAAACGAATAAACTTATGTCATTAAACTGCTTACAGTTTATCAGTAGATACGGTGTTTAACGTCAAGTAGTGTAAATTCAAGTAAAAAGCGCGCCTCTCTTCTGTTCAAAGGACAAACAAAACGCTGACTTTCTACCATCTTTGCCCAAAAAGACAGCATTCAACGTAAAAACGTAAGAAAAACGCTTTACAGCCTGAGCGAGTTTGCTATGATTCGCTCCGCACTTGGGAGATGAGTTGGGAAAACATCTTACTAAGTATAAAAATCCTCTGGAGGGGTTCCCGAGTGGCCAAAGGGAGCAGACTGTAAATCTGCCGGCACTGCCTTCGATGGTTCGAATCCGTCCC
>NZ_JAWOVM010000022.1:0-60069 GCF_033339895.1 Vibrio sp. 1751 | reverse complement strand
GACACCGAAGTTGGAGACTTAGGCACCTTAGAATACAACACAGGCTCCGGTTGGGTTGCAGTGCCAAACGATGGCGTGGTAACGGTGCCAGCAGGGCAAACTGAGTTTGATGTGCGCATCGCTGCCATTGATGATGCTGTTTATGAAGGCCCTGAAGATTTCAGTGTGACGGTGACTGGCATTGGCGCAGTGCAAGGCAGCGATACGGGGACGGCAACGATTATTGATAATGATGCTCCTCCTTCTATTTCAAATGTTGTGAATGCAGTTGTTTCGGAAGAAGGTTTAGCTAATGGTATCCCTGATAATACAGGAGCACCTTCAGACACCACTAACTCCGCAAGTTTCTCAGGAACATTCACAGTTGCCGATCCAGACACGGCGAATGTTTCAGTGGTATTGGCAGGCCCTAACAACCTAACATCAGGAGGGGAGCCTATATCGTGGACGTGGGACAACAGTACTCAAACGCTGACTGCGAAAACTGCTCACCTGAGCGTTGTTGCTACTGTTGTGCTGAGCGAGCCTTCAGCTTCAGGTCAAGGCTCTTGGGACTATACTATTACTCTGTTTGAGCCACTTGATCATCCTGTTAATGATGTGGAAGACATCATCAACTTTGATTTACAGATTTCTGTAAGTGATGGACAAACAACAACATCTCAAAGCTTAAATGTGGCCGTTGAAGATGATTGCCCATACGTGCCTGTTGTTGTTCAACCCGTCGATGTGTCGCTTACTGGTGCACCTAACGTTCTGACAGGGCGCATAGATTTTGCAGGAAGTGAGGCAGATGCAACCAGTCGAACATTTGGGGACGTTGTTGTGACTGCAAACGGTTTTGTGTCTGACGAATCTGTGATGCTGGGAACAGCTGAAATCAATCAATCATCAGAAGGGATTGGCGTTAAAAGTTCTGGTAACAACGGCTTCCAATTAGAAAACGAAGTCGATTATCGATTCGCGGGTAATGAGGGTGTATCAGAGCAGTTAATCATAGACTTAGGCAATAAAGTTGCTTACGGAGCAGAAATAGAATTTGAGAAAATGTTTGGTGGTGAACTTGAGAAAGGAATCGCATCTTTTTATAGAGATGGTGTATTAATTGCTCAGCAATCGTTCAGCTCTGACGCAAGCAGTGGTGATTACGCGGCAAATTTCAATGTTCAACAGGGAGGCTTTGATAAAATCATCCTCGAGGCGACCAGTAATGGCAATGGCCCGGATACTGAAGACAACAGTGACTTTACCGTTAAATCAATAACCTTTACAGGTGCGTACTCTGGCGTGCCAATTGCTAGTGCGGATGGGAACCTCGGTGCTGTATATGGAGCTGATGGCCCTGGTTCTATAGTCTTAAATGGAGGTGAGGCTGGTTTAGAGACTCTAGATGGTAAAGACGTGTTGATATACGTCGATCCACAAAACTCTAATAGACTGATTGCAGAGGCTGATGGAGAGCTTGCATTCGAAGTTCAACTTACACCTAGCACTGGAAAATGGGAGTTCTTCCAATACTTGCCTTTGACCTCACCTTATGGCGATGGGGATATCGATTTTAACTACACTATTACTGATAATGATGGCGACAGTAAAACGGGGTACTTTTCTGTCAACCCTTACGCCCCACCAATTGTAGAAGGTGTAACACTAAACGTTTCTGAGGAAGGCTTAAGCAACGCCATTGCTGATGACTCTGCTCTAAACGGCTTTGATGACACAACTGACTCGAGTACTGATGTAGAACAATTGACGCTGGGTCAAACCGTTGATTCTGTTACGCTCAGTGAACCATCTACAGCTCTTACTAGTAACGGTATCTCTGTAACGTGGACGTTATCAAATAACGACCAAATGCTTATCGGTTCAGCTAACGGTGAAGAGGTTATCAAAATATCAGTCAATGATACTGGAGTGGTATCTACGGAGCTTCTTGGTCCGATTGATCACTCCAACCCATCTGGAGAAGACACCTTAAATATTGAGGTGCCTGTGCTTGTCTCGAATGCTCGTGGTCTTACTAACTCCACAACGGTCAACGTTATTGTGGAAGATGACTCACCAGATTCTGCATCTATTATTCACGATGTAGTTGCAGAAACTAAAGAAAGTGCCAACGTTCAGCTCATAATGGATGTCTCGGGTTCTATGCGAACGGATAATCGCTTGCAGATAATGAAAGATTCGGCAACTCAGTTATTGAATCAATATGAGTCTATCGGTCAAACGCGAGTTCAAATTATTACTTATAGCAGTACAGCATCCACTTACGCTATAGGTGCTGCGACGTGGCTGACGGTCGAGGAGGCCAAAGCGTATATTGAGACGCTAACTGCGGGTGGCGCGACTAACTATAACAACGCGCTAAATGAAGCAAAACAGTCATGGGATGATGTAGGTAAGTTAACCAGTGCGTCGAATGTTAGTTACTTCTTGTCAGATGGTCAGCCAAACCCTGCGTCATCATTTATAAACGACGCTCGCGAGCAGAGTTGGATTGATCACCTAACCGATCCTGATAATCAGATAACAGCCCTAGCGTATGGTATGGGCGTTAATCTTATGCCGGAGCAATTAGATCGCGTAGCATATGATGGCTTTTTGAATCAAGACCTTGATGGTGTTGTGGTTCCTGACGTAACTCAATTACCTCCGGTTATGTTGCAGTCAGTGATTCAACCTGTTGGGGGGAACTTGATGTATACCACTTCTCCAGATACAGGTATTGGTGCAGATGGTGGTTATATTAGCGAAATAGAACATGACGGTGTCACTTATTCGTTTGATGGTTCAGACCTAATAGTAACTGACAATAACGATGGTATTTCGCATGCATTTGACGACACAACGATGCAGCTTACTATCTATATCGACAGCAAACATACTCTGGAAATCGACTTAAACGACGGTGCGTATGCATTTTATGGTGCGGTGGGTGATACAGTTGAAACGTTAGACTTCGATTATGTATTGACGGATAACGATGGTGATCAAAGTGAGAACACCCTGCAATTCGTTATTGATGAAAACGGAGGAGTAAATGCTTCAAGTAATGGCTCTGCAAATATTATTGAAGCTGAAGTGGACGTAAGTCATGACATCTTGATCGGTAATGATAACGAGGCAGATGTCTTTAAATGGGTCAACGACTCCTTGGATACAGGAACAGATCTAATTAGAGGTTTTGAGAGAGATTTGGACACCTTAGATCTGAGTGAAGTCGTTGAAGATGCAGGGCACAATACGATAGAAGAACTTCTCAATAGTATTGACTTGAACATTGATGGCGATGACTTATCTCTAGAAATAACCCATAACGATGGAAACTCAATTCAAACTATCGTAATAGAAAACGGGGCGACAGAGTTTAGTGATTTAATCGTGGGAAATGCGGACTTTGAGAGAGATGTGTTATCCGCACTAACTAAGGTTAACTTAGAGCCATAATGAAAAAGGGCCAGTAGGCCCTTTTCTTCTGCTTTGTCTTACTTATTCGTAGCCTAAAGCACTTTACATGCAAAACCTTTTAAGTAGAAACCTTCTGGATATGCGGTATCGGTTGGGTGGTCAGCGGCTTGTTCAAAACGCTCCACAAACTTTACTTGGCGGTTAGCATCTACGGCTGCATCAGCGATGATTTTCTGGAACAGAACTTGATCCATCAAGCCAGAGCACGAGTAGGTTAGTAGCGTGCCGCCCGGTTTTAGAATTTGCATTGCTAGCATGTTGATGTCTTTGTAACCACGACATGCGCCGTTTAGTTGTGCTTTGCTCTCTGCGAACTTCGGTGGGTCCATGATCACAACATCGAACTGAGTTCCTTGATCACGATACTCACGAAGCAGCTTAAACACGTCTGCATTTAGGAACACGGCACGCTTCTTCGAAATATCAAACTCGTTTAGCTCTGCGTTGAATTTTGCGGTATCTAAAGCAGGTTGCGACACGTCAGCGTTAATCACACGCTTTGCATCACCTTTTAGAGCGTAAAGTCCGAAGCCACCTGTGTAAGAGAAGCAGTTAAGAACTTCTTTGCCTTTCATATATTTCATCGCTTGCTGGCGACTATCACGTTGATCTAGGTAGAAACCTGTTTTGTGTCCGCCAACGATATCTACACTAATCTTTACGCCATTTTCTTCGATGACGACTGATTTAGGTGGCTCTTCGCCGTGCAAGACGCCCGTGCTCTCTTTTAAACCTTCTTTTTTACGAACGGCCACGTCAGAGCGCTCGTACACATTACAATCAGGGAAGCACTCAACCAGAGCGTCAACAATAGCCTGCTTATTGTGTTCTGCGCCAGCACTGAGAAGTTGGCACACAAAGAAATTTTGGTAACGGTCGATCGTAACGCCTGGTAAGCCGTCAGACTCTGCTGCGATAAGGCGATAACCCGTAAGGCCATCACGTTCGATAATGTCTTCACGAAGAAGTTGTGCGTCTTTAAGTCGTTTAACGAAAAACGCGGTGTCGATTTCTTCTTTATCAAAACTCCAAATACGAGCACGAATTTGTGAAGCTGGCGAATATGCCGCTTTAGCTAGCCATTTACCGTCGTGAGTGAATACATCAACCGTTTCGCCAAGAGCAGGTTCGCCCTCAACTTTGTTGATGCCTCGAGAGAAGATCCAAGGGTGCTTGCGCTTGACCGATTTCTCACGACCTTTAACCAAATAGATAGCAGCTGTCATTTCATTAGCTCTTGTTGAATTTTGAAAGGGGCGTATTGTCCGGGATGTGAATGGTAAAAGCAATATCCCTCGGCAATCCAGTACATTGTAGTGACTTTTAAATACAAAAAAGGTCACTAAAGTGACCCTTTTATTTGAATTTGCTGTAACAGATTCCGTTGCTATGCTTTAAGTCCAGTAAGTAGTGCTTCCATTGTGTCGCTTTGCTTACGCAGTTGATCAACGTTTTGTGAAGTCGTGCTTATCATATTGCACACGTTATCTGCTTGAACTCGAATTTCTTCAACGCTTGAGGCGATATTGTCCGCGACTACACCTTGCTCTTCAGCTGCTGTTGCAATTTGAATGCTACTGTCGGAGATAGTTTGATTTTTATCTGCCAAAGAGCCGATTTCGTGATTCACTTCCGTCATGAGGTTTTGTCCCTCATTTGCATTATTAACTGTCACTTCCATCAGCTTAGTAAGCGACTGGCTGTTACGCTGTAATGATTCAATCATCGTTTGGATTTCAACTGTCGCTTGCTGAGTGCGTCCCGCAAGAGCGCGAACCTCATCCGCAACGACCGCAAATCCACGACCTTGTTCTCCAGCACGTGCAGCTTCAATAGCCGCGTTCAGAGCAAGTAGGTTGGTTTGCTCGGAGATCCCATTGATTGTTGTCACTACTTCATCAATTTGTGCTGCATTGGCATCTAACTCGGCAACGGCTTGAGACGCAGATTGAATCTCATTAGAAAGGTTCGAAATCGAGTGAAGCGTATTCTCAACTTTCACTTGTCCAGACTGAGCCACGTTACGTGCATCATCGGTTTGCGTGCTTGAATCGTGAGCTAGTGTCGCGACTTCTCGAATCGTTGATGCCATCTGTTCAGTTGCACTCGCAAGAGAGTTGAGGTGTTCCTGCTGAGTCGCTGAAATATCTGAACTGTGATGAATCGATTGATTCAGATCTGAGCTAATTTGTTGCATTAAAGCCACAGACTCTTGAATCGACAGCACCATTTGTTGCTCTCGTTCTGCAACTTTGTCTATCGTAATAGCAATTTCACTAAACTCGTCGCGAACAGGGAAGAAGTTCATTCTCGCAGTTAGGTCGCCACCAGCAAGAGTGTTTAATGCTTTGTTCATCGTGAACATCGCGCCGCCAATAAACGTCATGATGTAGTAAACGCCAAGAGCGAGAATAAACAAGCTCACACAGATGATGCTCACTTGAGTCGTTGATAGGGCAGTCCATAAAGAAAGTTCATGGTTTGCAACCAAGCTGTACGCACCATTTAAAACTGACACGGATTGCGGCCCTGAGCCAATAGAAACGGTTTCTGAACCCGCTATGAGGCTTGCTACTTGAGATTGAGAAAGGTTGCCTGCCTCTATCAGACCTTTCATAAGCATGAGCTCTTCTTGGTACATATTTGAGATCAGTGTATTAGCCGCGCTATTAAGGACGAGAGTGAGAATGACTAAAGCAAGAAGAGGGAGAACGAAGAGCAAATAGAACTTTTCTTGAATCTTTAAGTGAATGAGATACTTATCAATCCAGCGGAATGGAATTTCTTTCATAATTATAATAACCGTGCAAAAACCCACTATCCTTAGTGGGGTGAATAGACGAAAAGAATATATCACTCAGTAAAAAGAAGCGGTACAAAGATGAACGTAAAGTGTGAGAGATTTATAGTAAAAGGTCATGTTCAAGGCGTGGGCTTTCGTTACCATACTTCCCATCAAGGATTGAAGCTAGGGTTAACAGGTTATGCGAAGAACCTAAACAATGGTGATGTTGAAGTGATGGCGTGTGGAACAGACGCGCAAATAGTTGCGTTTTCGGAATGGTTACAAGAAGGACCGCGAACGGCAACAGTAGAGCATGTGATGCAGGAACCTGCGTCGTATAAGCCGTTACGCGGTTTTAAAATTTTATGAATCTACAAGCATTTAGCTGGCTTTGGTAGGCCGGCTAATTTGGTTGCTTGTTTGGCTGGCCCCTTTTTAAACAGCTTGAATAGATACTTACTGTTACCTTTTTCTGGGCCGTGCGCTTTTTCCATCGCTTTCACAAGCATACGCACTGCAGGGGAGGTATTAAACTCTTCATAAAAGTCTCGCACAAAATGCACAACTTCCAAATGAGCATCCGTAAGCTCGATGTCTTCTTCTTTTGCTAAAAGCTCAATCATACCTTCTTCCCATTGAGTATGATCCAATAAGTAGCCTTGAGCATCCGTTTCAATTTCTTTGCCGTTGTAAACGAACATAACGTTTTATCCGTTAAGTAAACATGGATGTTTATAGATTAGCGACAGCCGAGAATGTTCTCAACAAAAGAATCTCGAAGTCGTATCGAGCGAATCAAAAGCGTACAAAGTAGTGGCCTATAACTGAATACTCTTAAATTATATTTTAAGCATAAGTTTGTTTTTTTATTCGTGTTGTTAGAAAATTTTCGGGGTTGATATCGGTGGTTTTGCATTGTTATGCAATTCGCTTGGTGTGATTGATTTGTCAGTTATATTTATTGTTTTAGATAAGTCGATCACAACGAATATAAACTAGTTTTAAATCAAAAGAATAAATTGAAAAAAATCGTTATGTTCACCCATGCTTAACAACAACACGGAGCAATTCAGGAGTGTATGGAGTGGTCGAATCTTTTCGTTTCCATTGGATGGGCGGTACTGCAAGCATGCTTTAGCATTTTCTCTTTTCTATGTCTGACGGGATTTGTAAAACATAATCCTATAAAACCGAAGTATGCTTGGTTGCAGTACATCTATGGGCCGTTACTTTTTTTGACTTGGGGAGTCATGTTAGTGACACCGATGATGTCGGCCTACATATTTTTTAGCGTAGCTGGTAAATCAGTAGTCTGGTTGCCCGCGCTCAAGATGTTCGGTTATTGGTGGGTTGCGTTTGGAGTATTTTGCTTCTTGTCATCAGTCGATGAGCGATTGCGAAGTCGCGGTTTGAATTAAGACAAGTTATACCTTGAAATCAGTTTACAAACTGAGAGAGGTGATTATAAAGCGCTCATACAAGCGATATAGCGATTGTTTGAGAATTAATAGCTTAAACGTTGTGTTTGTTTTCATAGACCGATATTCTCATTGGATTAATGAAAGCCTGTATTCAGGTTAGAAACAACAATGATGACAAGGAGTTAGTCATGTCGAAACAACGTTACATTGAGATTAATGACAATGTAAAATCCACTTGGTCCATCGAGCGTATTTGGCAACTTGCAGAATCCTTACCTGTAGAAGAAATTTCGATTGATGATATCAAAGGCCCAAATGAAGTGACTTGGTTTAGTCATGAAGGGCCACAGCCAACCTGCCGTGAAATTGCAAAACATTGCCAACGAATCAACAATGCTGATTTGTCGTATCCGGTAATCTTAACCAGTGACTATCGTGTTTTTGACGGTATGCACCGAATCGCCAAGCAAATCATGTTAGGAGAGGAAACGATCAAAGTGAGACGCTTTAGAGAAAATCCAGAAGCTGACGAAGTTATAGAGTTGTCAGTAGAGCAGGCGTAATACACTGAATTGCACACAAAGAAAAAGCCCGAAGGAATTACCTTCGGGCTTTTTTATTCTACTTAACGAGAAACGATTAATCGTCGTTCATGATGCCTAGAATGCTTAGCAGACTAGTGAACAAGTTAAGGATGTTTAGGTACATCGAAATTGTTGCACTGATGTAGTTTGTCTCTTCACCACGAACGATACGACTTGTATCGAATAGGATGAAACCAGAGAACACGAGTGCAGAAACACTGCTGATTACTAGGTGAGCCATTGTTGAACCAACGAAGATGTTAATCAGCGCTGCAACGATCACAATGATCAAACCTGCCATCAGGAAGTTGCGCATGAAAGAGAAATCTTTCTTGCTTGAAATGGTGTAAGCCGATAGGCCAAGGAACACCATACCAGTCAAACCTAGAGCTTGAGCAATGATAGTAGGACCGTTTGGAATTGATGCGTAGTAGTTAAGCATTGGACCTAAAGCACCACCCATTAGAGTCGTGAAAACGAATGTCCAAACGATACCAGATGATGAGTTGATTGCCTTTGGCATAACAAAGAACAAAATACCAATCGCTGCAAGCTGCATCACAATTGCCATGATTGGTGAAATTTGCATTGCCATAGTCGCGACTGCTGCGATAGCACTGGTCATCAGTGTCATCGACAGTAGGAAGTAAGTGTTTTTCAGTACTTTGTTAGTTTCTAGTGTATTAGGAACACTTGTTGAACGAGTAAACATTGGACTGTTCATAATTATCCTCAATAAGGGAGTTTACTATTGGTACATTTATGGGGCTGAAAGTTCAAAAAATCAAGCCCTTTTCATGCATATCCTAGATAAAATGATAATGGAAATAAGATGTTATGTATTTGGCAACTTGTAACACAATATTACTGCCTAGCATAGCTATGTTGATTCTTACACAGATTTTTGAATTTAGTAACAAAAAGCACTGGCTTCATAGAAACCAGTGCTTTTTTATGTCGATTCGGCTAAATCTTAGTGGTGTAAGATTTGCGCTAGGAAATTTTGGGTCCTATCCGATTGAGGATTTTCGAAGAAATCAACAGGGTTGTTTTCTTCGATGATCTCTCCTGCGTCCATGAATATCACGCGATCGGCAACCTCTTTAGCAAAGCCCATTTCATGTGTCACACATAGCATAGTCATGCCTTCCTCGGCGAGTTCGACCATTACATCCAGTACTTCGCGAACCATTTCCGGGTCGAGTGCAGATGTTGGCTCATCAAAAAGCATGACTTTAGGGTTCATACACAAAGAGCGAGCAATCGCCACACGTTGCTGCTGACCACCAGACAGCTGACCGGGATACTTCTCCGCTTGGTCTGGAATTTTTACACGTTCCAGATATTTCATCGCAACTGCTTCTGCCTCATCTTTTGGCATCTTCTTCACCCAGATAGGCGCGAGCGTACAGTTTTCCAGTACGGTTAAATGAGGGAAGAGATTAAAGTGTTGAAAGCACATGCCCACTTCTCGGCGTACTGCTTCAATGTTCTTTAAGTCTTCAGTTAATTCCGTACCAGAGACGTAAATGCTGCCTGCTTGGTGTTCTTCAAGGCGGTTAATACAGCGAATCATCGTTGATTTTCCCGACCCTGATGGACCACAGATAACGATTTTCTCGCCGCGCTTAACGTCGAGGTTAATATTTTTTAGTACGTGAAACTCACCATACCATTTATTCATGTCCTTCAATTGGATCATGTAGTCTTGTTGTTGCGTCATAATACGTCCTTGCTCTTGATGAGTTATCGTTTGTGACCGGTATGAAGTTTGTTTTCAAGCCATATCGAATAGCGCGACATGCCAAAACAAAATACCCAAAACACTAACGCGACAAATACATAACTTTCTGTAGCAAAACCTAACCATTCAGGGTCGGTGTTTGCTGCTTGCCCTATACCGAGTACGTCAAACATGCCAATGATGAGTACTAAACTGGTGTCTTTAAACAAACCGATGAAGGTGTTCACGATAGAAGGAATAGTAATCTTTAGCGCCTGTGGCAAGATAATCAGCCCAGTCTTTTTCCAGTAACTTAACCCAAGCGCATCAGCGGCTTCATATTGACCTTTCGGAATGGCTTGTAGACCACCGCGTACCACTTCTGCCATGTAAGCGGAGGCAAACATAACCACACCGATAAGGGCGCGAATCAGTTTATCTGTCTCTGAACCTTCAGACATAAATAATGGAAGCATAACCGAAGCCATGAACAAAACCGTAATCAGCGGAACGCCACGCCAAACTTCAATGTAGACGGTACAAATGCTGCGAATGATCGGCATCTCTGAACGTCTACCAAGCGCAAGCACCACACCAATTGGCAATGAAACTACGATACCAACTAGCGCAATAATGAGCGTAACGAGTAGTCCACCCCACTTGTGTGTATCTACCACTTCTAGTCCAAAGACACCACCGTATAAAAGTCCAGCGATGATGAATGGGTAGATGTTTACGAAGAAAAGCCAAATCCACATCCGTTTCGGTGTCTTCTCATACGCGAGTAAAACAGTAAATATGGCTAATGTGATATAGAACAGGCGAGGGCGCCATAGTTCGGACTCTGGATAAAAACCATACATGAACTGCTCCCAGCGCACGCTGATAAATACCCAGCAAGCACCATCTCGGCTACAGTCGTCACGCGTTGAGCCAATCCAGTCTGCGTTAATAAACGCCCAATCCACGATATACCATATTGCAGTTACGACAATATACGCAAGAATGACAGTAACAATGGAATTGATAGGGCCATTAAATAGATTTTTCCGCATCCAACCAACGAAGCCTACAGTATTGGCGGGTGGCGGGAGATCCGGTTGAAATTGATGAGTACTCATATTATCTCTCCACCAGCGCGACTTTACGGTTATACAAGTTCATTAATGCAGACGTAATCAGACTTAATGTCAAGTACACGCCCATCGTCATCGCAATGATCTCAATCGCTTGTCCCGTTTGGTTCAGGGTAGTACCAGCAAACACAGAGACAAGATCTGGGTAACCAATCGCCATCGCTAACGATGAGTTTTTGGTGAGGTTGAGATATTGACTGGTTAAAGGTGGAATAATAATTCGTAACGCTTGAGGAATGACAACAAGCTTTAAAGTTTTCGAGCGTGGTAAGCCTAGCGACATCGCTGCTTCGGTTTGACCATGGCTAACCGCATTAATACCAGAGCGCACAATCTCAGCAATGAAAGAAGCTGTATAAACACTCAATGCCAAAAGTAGCGCAGCCAATTCAGGAATAATGCTAATACCACCTCGGAAGTTAAACCCTTTTAGTTCAGGATAATTCAGTGAAATTGGCATACCAGCAAGGAAGTACACAACCAATGGAAGGCCAACAACTAAACCCAAAACTATTCTTCCCATTGGGGTTTGTTGCCCAGTGAGACGTTGCTTATTATTCGCCCATACATTAATTAATAAGCTTGCGATTACCCCGAAGATTAACGCGGCAATAACGTAGCTACTGCCAGGTTCCATAGTCGGTGCAGGGAAATATAAGCCACGAACGTTCAGGAAAATAGCTTCACCAAGACTTAAGCTTTGGCGTGGTGAGGGTAATGCTTGAAGAACAGCGAAATACCAGAAGAATATTTGCAGAAGAAGGGGGATATTTCGGAAAGTTTCGATATAAACTGCCGCTAAACGACTAACTAACCAGTTAGAAGAAAGGCGGGCAACCCCCATGGTAAAGCCAATCACAGTAGCCAGAATAATACCTAATACAGAGACTAACGCCGTATTAAGAAGGCCGATGATAAATGTTCTACCGTAAGAGTACGTTTCATCGTATTCAATTAATGTTAACCCAATACCAAACCCGGCTTCTTGATTCAGAAAACCGAAGCCCGTTGCAATACCACGAGCATCTAAGTTATTGAGAGCGTTGTTTACAATCGTGTAAAAGAAAAATACCAGTGCAGCAATGGCAATGATCTGGAAAATAGCAGAACGAAAGGCAGGATTATAAATCAGGCTCTTGCTTCCGCTTGGTTTGGACATCGTACTTGGCGATGCATCTTGTGTCGGTTTCATACAGCGATAACCTCAAACCTTAGTTATAGATATCGGCCTGTATAACGAAGTTTCGTCCTTGCTGGCTAAAGAATAACGCTCCATGTCTGGTGACGTACGAACCTTTAAAGCCGTTCCACCAAGCGAGCGCTTTTCGCCATCCAATGAGCGATCCTTACTCATACAGTGAGATATAATCAAGAAAAAGGGCGGCATGAACCGCCCTGATTAACTCTTTCTATCGGATTGGTGGCGCGTACATAAAGCCGCCTGCATTCCATAGCGCATTAACGCCACGAGAGATTTCTAACGGCGAACCAGTACCGACTGTACGTTCGAAGCTTTCACCATAGTTACCAACTTGTTTGATAACCTGGTAGCCCCAATCGTCGCGGATACCCAACCCTTTGCCTTTAGGGCCATCAACACCAAGGATACGTTTGATGTTTGGATCTGTTGACTTCAGCATTTCATCCGCATTCTTCGAACTAATACCGTATTCTTCAGCGTTAATCATCGCAGACAATGTCCACTTAGCGATGTTAAACCATTGATCATCGCCTTGACGAACGACTGGACCTAGTGGCTCTTTAGAGATGATTTCTGGAAGAACGGCCGCAGAGGACGGATCTTTCAAATTCAAACGCAGTGCATAAAGGCCAGATTGGTCAGTTGTTAATACGTCACAGCGTCCCGCATCAAAACCTTTCGAAGTTTGCGCCGCTGTGTCGAATACCACAGGTTTGTACGCCATGCCTTGGTTGCGGAAATAATCTGCAAGGTTTAGCTCGGTTGTTGTACCTGATTGAACACATACCGACGCACCATCAAGCTCTTTAGCACTTGATATACCAAGTTCCTTCTTCACCATAAAACCTTGACCGTCGTAGTAGTTCACACCTACGAAGTTTAGGCCCAGTGCAGTGTCACGGTGGAGAGTCCAGGTCGTGTTACGGGAAAGCACATCAATCTCACCAGATTGAAGCGCAGTGAAACGTTCTTTTGCGGTTAGGGGTACATATTTAACTTTCGTTTTATCCCCAAGAACGGCTGCAGCCAGTGCTTGGCAATATTCTACGTCGATACCTTCCCATTCGCCTTTTGAGTTAGGGTTAGAGAAACCAGGTAGACCGGTACTTACGCCACAAGTAAGAAAACCTTGTTTTGTGACTTTGTCCAGAGTAGTGTCTGCTGCTTGAGCTGATGTTGCCATCATCGCAGTAGAAGCCGCTACGACGGAAGCAAGAACTGTGAGTTTATTTGCCATTTGTATCCTTCCTGTATGATCCATGTTTAATCAGGAGTGACCTGAAATAACGTGTCCAATTCGTTAGAGTTATCGTCCTACGTGATTGATTTTCGAAGAAACGGCATTCGATAGATCAACCAGTTATAAGCGTAGGAAAGGATCTGTTAATTCTCAAATATATAATTTAAATGAAGTTTTGAGAGAACTTACAAAGTGCCTTGAGATTTAGAATGACGAAATGTTAATTGTTTGTAAATAGTGCAATTCATGGACAATTTGGTGCATCAGAACAATCAATAGAAGAGTGAACAATACAAAAGAATAAAAAGTTGTTATTAAAACTGTCATTAGCTGAGCAAGGTGAAGTTCAGTAAAAATTCAAACAAAAATTATTTGTGATACCGAAACAGGGTGATGAGCTTGCCCCATTTTTGGTAGCATGGTCTACAACAGCTAATTAGAGTAATCATGGATTGAAATGCGATATTTTCCTCTGTTCTTAGATTTAATTAATAAACCCGTTCTCGTCGTGGGTGGCGGTGAGGTGGCAAGCCGAAAGGTGGAAGCGTTGCTAAAGGCTGGGGCGGATGTGACTATCGTTTCTCCGACGTTGGTTGATTTTCTGTCTAAGCTTGCTTCTGAGCATCAACTGCGCTGGGTACAACGTTTCTATTCGAGTGACATTGTCACTAAAAACTTTGTTCAAGTGTGGGCGACGACAGACAATCCTGAGCTAAATCACCAAGTGTACAAAGATGCCAAAGAGCTAGGCATCTTGGTTAACGTTGTGGATGATAAGCCTTATTGTGATTTCATCACGCCGTCAATGATTAATCGTGGCCGCATCCAAATCGCTATCTCTAGTGGTGGAGCTTCGCCAGTTTTAATTCGAAACATCCGTGAAAAGCTTGAATCGATACTGCCACAAAACATGGGGTTGATGGCGGATTTTGCTAACTCAAAGCGAAACTCAATTAAAGAGGCACTGCCTAGCGTCGATTTACGCCGCAAGTTTTGGGAGCAATTTTTCTCGAATCCCGAGGTGGAAAACGCGCGAGATAATCGTGAGTTAGAAGCAATTTACCAAGCGACCATGGCAACACCTTTAGATGAAAAGGGAAGTTGTACTTGGATACATGTTGGGAAAGATGTTGAGATGTTGCCAATAAAAGCCGTACGCTATATGCAACAAGCGGAGCTGGCTCTGTACTCAACTCGATGTGAAGCGAATGTGTTAGAACTAATACGCAGAGATGCAGAAAGAGAAGATTTCTCGAGCGCTGCTGAGCTTTCGGATATGCTGGCCAAGGCTAAAGCTGAAAAGCTTCGAATTTGCGTGTTCATACCACAAGGAACGAGCGAATTCGTATTGCTGCAAGGGCAGGACTTGGTTATCTAGCAATGCCAAATGCTAAAAGTGGATACGTAGTTCGTTACACAAAAGCCAATAAAAAACGCCAGCGGATTATGCGCTGGCGTTTTTACTTACTTCTCAGATTGATTAATCACGGAAGTTGTTAAACTGGAATGGGATACCCATCTCTGCTTCACGAATCGCTGCCATTGTCGCTTGCAGGTCGTCGCGTTTCTTACCAGTAACACGTACTTTGTCGCCTTGAATAGAAGCTTGTACTTTTAACTTTGCGTCTTTGATAAGTTTCACTACTTTTTTCGCCGTTGGAGTATCAATACCTTGACGGAAAAGCAGAGTTTGGTGCCAGTTTTTACCAGTAACGTCTGGGTCTTGTGCATCCATTGCGTTCGCGTCAATGTTACGCTTCGCTAAGTGGCCGCGTAAAATGTCGCGCATTTGCTTAAGTTGGAAGTCACCTTCCGCAGACATTTTTACGTTTTCTTCTACTAGCTCAAAGCTCGCATTTACGTTGCGGAAATCGAAACGAGTAGACAATTCACGGTTAGCGTTATCAACGGCGTTACGTAGTTCAACCGTATCGATTTCAGAAACAATATCAAACGATGGCATGAAGATTCCTTGATTATTTTGTTATAGGGACTTTCGGGACTTAACAGCGCTTGCCAGCATATCTAGCATTGTAGCAGTGTCTTCCCAACCTAGGCATGGATCTGTAATAGACTGACCATACGTTAGGTTATTGATGTCAGTCATTGGCTGATTGCCTTCAAGAATAAAGCTTTCAGCCATGATACCCGCAATACGAGTGCTGCCTGACTTAATTTGGTTACAAATGTCTTGAGCTACGTCGATTTGTTTTCTGTGTTGCTTCTGACAGTTTGCATGGCTGAAATCCACAACCAAACGTTGTGGCAATCCAAACTCAGCTAAAGCATCACATGCTTGTTTGACTGATGCTTCATCAAAGTTAGGGCCTTTTTCTCCACCGCGCAGAATAATATGACCGTAAGGGTTGCCACTTGTGCGGTAAACCGTCATTCGACCGTTCTTATCTGGCGAGTAGAAGTAATGCGATGCTTTCGATGCGCGAATTGCATCAATTGCAATTTTTACGTTGCCATTTGTGCCATTTTTGAAACCAACTGGGCAAGATAGTGCCGACGCCATTTCACGGTGAATTTGTGATTCCGTTGTGCGAGCACCAATCGCGCCCCAAGTGATCAAATCCGCGATGTATTGGCCAGTGATCATATCAAGAAACTCAGTAGCAGTCGCAAGACCAAGCTTGTTGATATCCAGTAGTAGTTTACGAGCTTTATGAAGACCAGCTTCAAGTGCGTAAGAACCATCTAGGTTAGGGTCCGTAATCAAACCTTTCCAACCAACTACTGTACGAGGCTTTTCAAAGTAAGTACGCATCACGATAAACAGTT
The DNA here is from genome assembly GCF_033339895.1 of Vibrio sp. 1751. Lineage (NCBI taxonomy): Bacteria > Pseudomonadati > Pseudomonadota > Gammaproteobacteria > Vibrionales > Vibrionaceae > Vibrio > Vibrio sp. 1751. Next base: position 43,724 of record NZ_JAWOVM010000022.1, on the reverse strand, counting down.
CGTCTTTGTACTTGTCTTGGATTTCACTCAGGCGAGTGGCGTAATCAATGGCAGCTTCAGTGTCGTGAACAGAACACGGACCTACAATCGCAAGAAGGCGATCGTCTTCACCCGATAAAATGTTTTCAATCTGACGACGAGATTGAGCGATACGGTCTGCAACGTCATCCGTAATAGGATGTACACTACCTAGCTCTGCTGGGGTAGGCATTGGACCCAAAGGTTGGGTTCTCAATTCATCTGTTTTTATAGGCATGTTATAGCTTTATTCTCTATTGCGAAGGGGTAAAGATAACGGAATTACAGGCAGGAATAAACCGTTTCACGGGAATCTTCGCCAGGAAATACCGAATTGTATACAAAGGTGTAGGTATTCATTTAAATGACTTATGTATAAATGACAAAACTTGATCATTAAATCAATATATATACATTTGAATTTATAACCATTTTATCTATCTCGCTGTAAGGTAATCTAAGTAACTGCGATAAACTTCATACCTCACGGGTGACGCCGTCACTTCCTGAAGGTTAAATAACTCGTGAGATCGAGCTTTTGTTAACATTTCTTTGACATCTATTTCTTTCGTTGATTAACTGGTCTGACTAGATTGGTAAGGAGACCAAAATGTTATCAGCTCTACGTCGTGCGAATTTGTATCTAAATCTGTTTGGCTTTTCAAAAGTGCCGCTGATTTGGCTTTGCCACCCTAAAATCATTGCGATAGATAGCAAGCATGTTGAGGTTCGTATCCCATTGCGCAGAAGGACGAAGAACCACCTGAATAGCATGTATTTCGGTGCTTTAGCCGTTGGCGCTGATGTTGCTGGTGGTTTTCTTGCTATGAGTAAAGCGCAAGAAAAGGGAGAAGCGATCTCGCTGGCATTTAAAGGTGTGAAAGCCGAGTTTTTAAAGCGCCCGGAAGCCGATGTGCACTTTGTTTGTAACGATGGTCATGTCATTGATGAGATGCTCGAGCACACCTTGGCAACGGGTGAACGAGTAAATCGTGACGTAAAAATTGTCGCGCTGTGTCCTAACTTACATGGTGACGAGCCAATGGCTGAATTCTCGCTTACTCTTTCGATAAAAAAAGCAGCCCAACAAAGAAAAGAGGCTGCCTAGTGGTTTGTGGCTCGCTTGTTTAAAGGTGGTGGCTTAATTGAGTTCAATCTTCTCGATAGAGACGATTTTGGAGCGATTTAAGACCACTTTCCAGCGGTAATAAACAGGCTCATCGGTGTGGTTGTCCTCTTTGACAATCACATTGAGCAAATGACGTTTCTCTACTGACTCTTTGGTTACTTGACCTTCATTTAAACGGTAAACTCGGTTTGAGCTTTTATCCATCAAGCGGATGATAGGGCGCAAACTGATGTTCAATGTTTCTCTCGTTTGTTCGTAACCACTCAAGAAAAGAGAGGTCGCCATTTCGGTTTTCTCGTGATAATGAAGAATCTGCTCTTCACGTTGCACGACGCGTTTTTTACGTATTCTTTGAATCTTATCCGGCAAGCTACTTAAGGTACGATAATCGAGCCACTCCAATTTTTTGCCAACCACTTTTTTCGTCGTTGGATCAACATACTTCTTACGCCATTTTGGCTTGCCTTTACGGATCCATCGCCACATGGCATCGCGTAAATCATCTTTAAAGATTTCTCGTAAAGCGTAAATAAAAGACATCGCGATAATGAATGAGGCAGAAATTTCCCCCAGATAATCGCGAGCGAGAATCACTGTCGAGGTCACGACAACCATCACTAAACCGGTTGCAATACCTTTGATAGCGCGCTTAATGTTGTTACCCATCGATATGGTTTCTTCACGAAGCACGATAGGGTGTTCAATCAATCGCCTTAGCAAGCGCATTTTGTTAGATAGGCGAGTAACGTCTTCAACGACTCTTGATGAGTTGTATTTGTTGAGTTTACGATGGGCTTGCTCTTTCTCACATAGCGTGATCAGACGCTTTTTGATCGTGCCATAGTCGCCTTCACGTGGTAGATGGGCCACCAGTGACAGGAACTTTTGCTCGGTATACCAAGACAGATAGTTATCGATGTTAACGTAGTAGCGTTTTAAGTTCTCTTCATAAGGAATAGAACGCCGCAAGCGCTTTAAGATCTCAAGCGTGAGCTCGATAACTTCGTCCACTTCATCTTCCGTTACGGAGTTGTTCTCATGCTTGTTTAAACTTGCTACCGCTTTGTCTAGCGCGATAACGTATTGGTAAGCGAACAAACTCAAACTTACTCGGTATTGCTGATTCGACAGGCGTCCACGTTTGGCAAGTCGACTGTGTACTAGCGGAAGAAGGATTTCAGTACTGTAATAAGATCGTTGCTGTGTGATTGAGGTGTAATAAAATTCGGATTCACTGATGATATCGGCGTTTAAACCAAGCTCACCAGGTATAAAAAAGTAAATATCTAGGTCGACACTTTTGCTCTTTGCGAGTGCATGACTGATTTTTAATGTTATTGAGTCTTGTTTATCGACGGTGACCAAAGAAAGCTCCTGACTTTGCTAAAGCATTCTTAACTTATGCGTTCCGTTGAGCAGGTAAGTATAAGAGTGCTAAAAGAGTGACTGGGGCATATAGCTGAACGACAACAGCATAACAGAGCACTATGCTTTTCTCTCTGATTTTCTTGTTAGTTTAGGTATAATTCCACGTAAATTTAAAAAGAGACAAAATCAATGATTAAAATTGGTCAAATTAACAGCTTAGAAGTCATTAAAAAGGCTGATTTTGGCGTATTTCTGGATGGCGATGATTACGGTTCTGTTCTACTACCTAGTAAGTATGTACCAGAGGGTACTGAAATTGGTGAGTATGTAGACGTATTTCTGTACTTCGATTCAGAAAGCCAACTTGCTGCGACCATTGAAAGACCAATTGCCCAAGTGGGTGAGTGGGGTTTAATGAAGATTGAGAGTGTGAATGCGACAGGTGCTTTTGTAAATTGGGGCATCAAAGAAAAGGACTTACTGATTCCTTTTAGTGAGCAACGCACTCGCTTCTCTGCCGGACAAACCATTTTAGTGTATGTTTATACCGACAAAGCGTCAGGTCGCATTGTTGGTACGACTAAGTTCAATAAATGGTTAGATAAAACTCCAGCGAATTATGAAGTTAACGAACAAGTTGATTTGATCATCGCAGAGCGTAGTCAACTTGGTTATAAAGCTATCGTTAACGGTAAGCATTGGGGCATGATTTTCCCATCGGATGTTTTTGGTAAGCTTTACATCGGTAAAAAGCTGAAAGGCTTTATTAAGCACATTCGTGAAGATGGTAAAATCGACCTTGCTCTACAAAAAGTAGGTGTGGCGAAAATGGACGATCTTTCTAGTAAGATCCTTGACCTGCTAGAGAAGAAAGGCGGATTTTTGCCTTTGAATGACAAGTCGTCTCCTGAAGCGATTTTTGATGCTTTCCGCACAAGTAAAGGGACTTATAAAAAGACCATCGGTGGCTTATACAAGCAGGGTAAAATTGTCATTGAGAAAGACGGTATTCGTCTAGCGTAGTCCAAACTCACGTATAGCGGATCTACAGCCAAAAAAACGGCCCAAACTTTTCCTTTTTTTGGGCCTAGGGGAAACGGCTCCGCAGAGCCTGCGCTAAACTTGTCCAACAATAATTTTGTTGGTGAACATAGAGAGAAATGCCACATCAAAGCATTACTTTGATACAACTAGTTTAGTACAGCGTGTCCGGATCGCTAGCGAGCCCACTTGTTTTCATACTTACGAATTAAAAAGCCATCGCAAATACGATGGCTTTTCATTTATTTATGGTTCGTTTTACGTCTTTTAAAATAAGTTCTTATCTCGTACTAATTCGCGAGGGAGACCATTCTTTATTCGGTTGCTTACCCACTTGCCAAGGCCAATAACTGCGCCTTGATAGGTGACAAGCACTTCGCCTTTACCTGTTTTCATTCCCTCAGGAATGGTTTGTGGGCGAACATCACGCCCCATGTACCATTCGCGCGCTTCTTCAATACTGAGTTCAATGGCGTTGCTTTCAGAACCTGTCGCCAGGGCAGTCGCGACTTGGTGTTGCCAACGGTAGCCATTTTTATGGGCTTCCGCGATCTTTATACCCATACGGGAGAAGCGTAATTCGCCGATCATCGCTTCTAAAGCATTAGGGAATAACCAGACATCTTTATCGCGAAGCCATACAGAACTGTCATTTGGAAGTTTAATACCTAACGCGCTTTGGAGTTGTTGAGCAATTTCTGTCGATTCTTTTTTTGAAGTTTTAGCAAAGGGGAATTTCCCCATGCGCTTTTTGACTTCTGGCGCCTCAACAGCAGCCTGTTTGCGAATTCTTGCAACAAAGAACCCTTCACAGTCGTAGACCTGCGGGAAAATATGCAAAAAGCCTTCTTCAGTTAGAGCTGCCTCTGCGTTTTCAAACAAGTTCTCAAGGCTTTCAAACTCTACAGCATCCCCAAAGGTTTCTTTCAAGTGTTGACAAACTTGTTGGTTTTCTTCTGTACTGAGCGTACATGTTGAGTAAACCATCACACCACCGGGCTTTAATGCATGGAAGGCGCTTTCAATAAGATCTTTCTGTGTGTCAGCGATGTCGAGTACGGAAGCTTGCGTCCAGTTTTTCATCGCATCTTCGTCTTTGCGAACGGTGCCTTCTCCAGAGCAAGGCGCGTCGAGCAAAACCGCATCAAATTGTTCTGGTAGCCAACCGCCAAAAACGCGCCCATCGAAGTTACTTAGTGCGGCGTTACGTACTCCACAACGTTCCACATTAGCGTGCAGTACTTTTACACGACTTGCGGCGTATTCATTGGCCACAAGCACACCTTCGTTGTTCATTAAAGCTGCAATTTGAGTGGTTTTTGAGCCTGGAGCGGCTGCGGTATCTAACACGGCATCGTAAGATTCATCATTCATAAACAGAGCAGATACCGGCATCATCGAACTGGCTTCTTGAATGTAGAATAAGCCAGACATGTGTTCTGCTGTGTTGCCTAATGGTACAACTGACTCGTCCGCTTCAATCCAAAAACCTGTGTCACACCAAGGCACGGGAGAAAGCTTCCAGCCTTTTGCTTCTGTTCGTTCTAGAAACGCTTCAACACTGATCTTCAACGTATTAACTCGAATACTTTTGCGCAGTGGCTTTTGGCACGACGCGATAAAGTCTTCCATGTTGAGGTGAGCAGGAAGAATAGTTTGGATTTTTTCCAGAAACGCGTCTGGGATGTAAACATTAGGATGCAATGTGGGATCTCGTTTGCAGAATTTGTGGCAAATAATATACGAAAGCGAAGCAGAAACGAATAGTGACAAGGGCCGAGCAATAAAAAAGAGCAGCGATTGCTGCTCTTTTAAAATGATCAAACTTCAATTGTACGTGAATTGAGCTTTATTCTACGGCTTCGGAATTGCTGTACGCCATTGAGTCCAACCTTCTTCAGCTTGTGGATACAAAAAGAAAGATTGCCCACTCTTTGCCGCTGGTGGAATAGTCGATTGCTCTGGCGTTGAAAACGCAATTCCTCCGCGAACTAAACTATCAAAGGTTCCCGCTTTGATGTTAGCGCCGGTAAGCCCGATGGAAACATCTACTCCTGAAACATTCCAGAACACACTGTTTTGACGAACGAGGTAAGCATATTCAGGCTGTATTTTGATAGTCGTGACGATGCGATCAGCAAATTCTCCTAGGCTTACGTCGGTCACTTGGCCAACTTCCATCTGGCGGTAAAGAATAGGGGTACCGACTTGTACTGAGCCTCTTTGTTCACTTTGTAACGTAAACATGATTCCATGCACGCGTTCTGAACTATTTTCTAATTGAAAATCAAATTTAGCTTTACCTTTACCTGGTTCAACACTGATGGATTTCGACACCAACGCCCCGAGGTTTTTAACGCCACCTAAACCAATTTCTGGTTCAGTTAGCCAAAAATGTGAGCCTTCAACTGCAATGTTTTCTACGTATTCAGGTAGGATCCTTGCAGTGACTTCAACCATGTTACGACGAAAATTCGGTACAACCAGAGTGATTTCACCAACTTTAACACCTTGATATTCAATCGGCATTCCTTTAGCAATCTCTTGCGAACCGTCGGTTTCTAAAGCAATGACGCGCCCAAACTTGCGAGCGGTTTTTTGATCAGAATACAGCTTCCAGTTTTCTCCGATTTTGTTTTCAACGCCTGGTACGGAGTCAAAAGCGATGCCACCTTCGATTAACGACTTCAAAGGGTGCGCTTTCACACTGACGCCAGCTAATGATGCATCTATCTCAATCCCTGAACGATTCCAAAAAACGGTTTGTGGCGTTACAAGATAAGCGAAGCGGTTTTCGATAGTAGCCTTAATTAGTACTCCGCCATCAACTAGTTGGAAATCGGAGACGTTACCAACTGGAAGATTACGATAGAGTAGAGGGCTGCCTTTGGAAATCGGCGGCAATTCAGAAGCAAATAGTGTTAGCGCCCTAGAGCCACTTTGATTGTACTGCGCCAATTCAGCCAATGATTCATTTTGGAACAGTTGATACTCTTTTTGAATATCCTGCTTGCCTTCGCTCACAAAACTAATTGACCCGGTTAACAACTGCTTTGCTGGAGGAACGGTAACGCTGAGCCCCGATTCAGTTAACTCTGCTGATGCACTGCCGGTTACATAAAAACGATTGTTTGATTTGATCAGATGTTTGTATTCATGGTCAATCAATACATCCATAAATACTTCGTGTTGTGATTTTTTATCTTCCTTAACTAGGCCCACTTTGATGATTGAACCAACAACGATGCCTTTATAAAGTACATTGGCACCGCTATCTAGGCCAAACGAATTGTCGGACACCAACCGAATCGCGATGGACTTTTCTTGCTGTTGGTTAAACACGTTTTTACGAATCGCAGTAAAGCGGCGAGAGCGTTCACCCGCGCCCGGTACGATCGTTAAGAAGTTTCCTCGCACTAAATTAGCAATGTTTTCAACACCAGAAAGGGACACCTTTGCTTCTTCTAAGACAAATCGAGTACCTGTCGTCAGCATGTCACTAAAAGCGGGTTGAATTGCCGCTGACGCCAATATCACTTCTCGGCCTTCGGAAAGGCTCAAGTCCGTAACTTGGCCAATTTCAATTCCGCGATACATAATTGGAGCGCCTTCTCCGCTGATCTTGCTGTCATCAGGTAGGACAATTTTAACCGCGATGCCTCGACCAGCAGTTTTCAAATCTTTATACAAACGGAACTCGGTGTTCTCTTCTACAGGCTCACCATCATCCGGAGAGTCGACGGCGATGGCGCCACCCAGTAAGGCACTCATGCTTTCTAGTCTTACATCGACACCTTCAAAACCGATGCTGGCACCAATTCCACTGACGTTCCAGAATCGACTGCGGTTGTTAATGATATGTCGGTATTGATCCTGAATGTTGGCTTGAATAGTGATAGATTTTGCATCTTCATCTAGCTGGTAACTGTACACTTCACCGATTGGGATTTTCTTATAAACAATTTGAGAGCCAACCGATACACCACCTAAATCACGGCTTTTGAGCTTAATATTCAAACCTTGAGAAACACGTAAATCTGTTGGGGCAGAGTCTAACGCATGGAATGTTGTCTCAAACTCTTGACCATCTCCGGGTTGAATCGAGATGTAGTTACCTGAGACGAGCGCATCCAGTCCGGAAACTCCCGTTAGGCTAGCTGTTGGTTTTACTAACCAAAAGCGTGTTTTATCGTTCAGTAACTTTGCAGCTTCAGGATAGATATCAGCATCGACATAAATACTGCCGAGATCTTCGGTGAGGTTAATGTCTCTTACCATGCCGACTTCTAATCCTTGGTAACGGATAGTGGTTCGGCCGGCGACAAGACCAGCGGCATCAGAAAAATAGATTTGCACTCGTTGTCCTGCATCGTGTATCGACTTCACTACAAGCCAGCCAGCTAAGACCATGGTCAAAATTGGCAACAGCCAAAGAGGAGATATGCCTTTACTCCGCTTTACATCTGGTACGTATGACGTTTGAGAACTGTTCTGATCACTCATTCATTGACTCTTTTTCTGATTGTTTTGGGCTTGTTTGGTCCCAGATTAGCCTTGGATCAATACTTTCTGCTGCAAGCATGGTCAACACTACGACAACACCAAATGCTACGGCGCCATATCCTGGTGTGAAATCCAGTATCTGACCACGATCGACTAAAGTCATCATGATAGAAATAACAAACAAATCCATCACAGACCATTTACCGATCCATTTAACAACAAAGTAAACCATCATTCGTTGTCTCTTAAACACCGAACGTTTGAATTGGATGCAAAGCATGATGTAGGCGAGCCCAAGTATTTTAATCACCGGGACAACGATACTGGCAACAAAAATGATCGCAGCGATTCCATACATGCCGCTTTTTACCAAACCAGCCACGCCTGAAAAAATAGTGTCCTCCAAACGCTTACCATTGGTAAGCAAGATGGAAATAGGGATCAGGTTAGCAGGGAAGATGGCGACCGTTGCTGCGATGAGGTAAGCCCATGTTTTCTGAATGGAGTTTGGCTTGCGATGATATAACTCGTGATGACAACGCTGGCAATGGTCACCTTCAGGTTGGGACAAGTGGCATTCATGGCAATGCACATCTTTATGCTCAAAAGCATATAAACTTTCTGGCTTCCAAGCTTCCCAATAACGACGCACGCTGATTCTTGAAACTAACAAAACGGTAAATATCTGCAAAAGAACCAGACCAATTAACCCTGGACCGACGAAAATGTCGGAATAATCTTGGAGTTTAAAACAGGAAATGGCGATGCTAACTAAGAACACATCCAACATAACCCAATGCTTCAAATGTTGAATTAGCCACAGTGAGATACGAAGCCCACGGAACCATCGTTGATGTAAAGAAATATGTGCCGTTACCACTGAAACACAAACCGTCAGTGGCGCAAGAGAGCTACAAAATAGAATGAGCAATGAAAGAAGAACAAATCCTTCTTCCATCAATGTGATCATCCCTGAAGGTAGGGTTGCCGGAATCATCACACCAAAGAGTCGGATGCTAATAAAGTTAAAAAAGTGCGATGGAATAAATAGTAGGATGCAGGTTATCGCGACGGCTAGATTACCAGAGAGGCTAGGGCTACCTCCGCGATATAATTGTGTACCACAACGAGGGCAGTGTGCATTTTTGCCATGGGGTAAGTCGACGATGTCGACAGGCAATTCACAACCTTGGCACAAACGTACGTTATTGGGTTGCATGGCGTGCTTAGACAGAGAGGTCATAACGACCTCTCTAGCTTGAACGATTTAAGCGTGGGACTGTATGCCCCCATATAAGGTTTGATATAAGCCTTCTTGCTCAACTAACTCACCATGAGTACCTGTTTGCGTCACTTTCCCATCTTCAAGCACGTAGATCAAATCGGCTTGTTTAACAGCGGACAGTCGGTGCGCAACGATTAATGTTGTTCTACCACGTAAGAACTCGGTCAGTGCTTTGTGTAAAGCCGCTTCAGTAGCGGTATCTAGCGCAGACGTGGCTTCGTCTAAAATAACAAATTGAGGATTACTCAGCACCATTCTAGCAATGGCAAGCCGTTGTCGTTGACCTCCTGACAAACGAATGCCATTACGACCAACTTGAGTATCCAAGCCGTGGTTCAGTTGAGAAATAACATCTTGCAGCTGAGCCACTTCAAGCGCACGCCAAAGTGACATTTCGTCAAAATCCCCACCAAGCGTTAGATTATGCCTCAAGGTGTCGTTAAATAGTATAGGTTGCTGTAATACCACGGCAATTTTGTCGCGAATTACTTCAAAACCAATATCTTCTGTTAATTCATCATTAAAGCGAATGCTACCGGAGTTTTGACGGTAAACCCCAATAAGTAATTGTATCAAGGTTGACTTACCACCGCCGCTTGCACCAACTAACGCCACTTTCTTTCCTGCCGGCATATGTAAAGAAAGATTATCTAGGACTTTGTTTTCATTATTGTAAGAGAAATTAATGTTTTCTACTTTAACGTCAACTTCTCTACCTTCTTTGAAAGGATTTACCTTAGGAACCGGTCTCTGCTCTTCTTCTAACTCTAATAAGTCGTTGATGCGTTTTAATGCGGCTTTAGCGCTGTACCAAGAAAACTGAATCCCAAGCAACTCTTGAACAGGAGACAGCATGAACCATAGGTAACCAAAAACGGCAAATATTTGGCCAATAGTAAGGTCACTGAACATGACCATTAACATTGCGACAGCTCTGAATAATTCAAAGCCGATCAAAAAGAGAAGGAAAGATACGCGACCAGCCGCTTCAGATTGCCAAGCATACTTGTCTGCATCAACGCGAACTTGGTTCGCACTGTCTTTGAGTTGTTGGAGGAATTCTCGTTCTTTATTGGCCGCGCGTAGTTGGTAGATTCCATCTAATGTTTCAACTAAGCGGTTTTGGAAAATTTCAAAAGAATGATTTTCCTTCCGTTTCAGATGTTTAACCATACTGCCTAGTTTACGTGAGAAGTAAATGACAATAGGGTTAACTAACAGGATAAACAGACCAAGTCGCCAATCGAGCCAAAGTAGAACGATAGCAGTACCAATAACAGTAAGAAAACTGATAACGAATTTTGCTAACGTAGAACCAATAAATTTATCAATGGTCTCAATGTCAGTGATAAGGTGTGCGTTGATTCCTCCGCTACCTTTGGTTTCGTATTGTCGGATGCTGATACGGCCGAGTTTGTCGATCATTTTACTGCGCATCTCAAACGTGATGGTTTTTGAAACAAGCGTAAATTGTCGGCTTTGAAGGATATTTAATCCTTGGCTCGCAGCTCGCATAAGAACAACCAAGAACAGGGTGAAGAAAATATAGCCTGTCGGAGTGTGCCACGCTTCAGGGAGAATGGCATTCATGGCATCTAAGCCTTTTGCAGGTTGGTCCAATAAGACCTCATCAACCATCAAAGGCATGAGGAGGGGAATTGGAACACTAATCAAGGTTGCAAGCACCGCTATCAAGTTCGCTATGATCAGCTTGGACTTGTGCTTTTTTACTTGTGTTATCAACCAAGAACGGCTAATAGTGTCATTTTTCAGAAGCATTGTAATTGAGAATAAGTCCTATTATAAAGTAGGGCTGCATTTTAGCGCCATACATTGAGAATGGAAGCTTTTATAGTAAGTAGGAAGTTAATATGAACTTAGAACAATACCAAAGACTAACCAAACAAGCTGTTGCTCTAATTGAGTCTGAACCAGACTTTATTGCGAACCTAGCAAACTTGAGCTCATTGCTTTTCATGGAACTTGACGATCTTAACTGGGCAGGCTTTTACCTAACAAAAGGTGAAGAGCTTGTTCTTGGTCCGTTCCAAGGAAAACCAGCTTGTGTTCGTATCCCAATGGGTCGAGGCGTCTGCGGTACTGCTGCACAAACTAATACTATACAAAGAGTATACGACGTTCACGAATTTGAGGGGCATATTGCGTGCGATGCAGCGAGCAATTCAGAAATTGTGATTCCATTTTCTATTAATGGAAAGGTGGTTGGTGTACTTGATATTGATAGTCCAAGTATTGGCCGATTTAATGAAACAGACGAAGAAGGTCTCACTCATTTCATGGTTGAAGTAGAAAAGCTGCTTAATTCACACGCGAACGACGCATAAATTAGCCTTCGAGTGTGGTTTTTCCTTGGCATGTCACTATAATACGAGAATATTTTTTCTTAATGCTCGCGGAAATCCGCTCAAATCAGGACCCCTCATGACTGAAAAGTTAAAAAACAGCAAAGAAGTTATTGCATATATTGCTGAATGTTTCCCTAAGTGCTTTACTTTAGAAGGTGAAGCAAAACCTCTGAAAATTGGTATTTTTCAAGATCTTGCGGAACGTCTAAATGAAGACGAAAAAGTAAGCAAAACACAGCTTCGTGCAGCGTTAAGACAGTACACTTCATCATGGCGTTACCTACACGGTGTAAAACCAGGTGCAGTACGTGTAGACCTAGATGGCAACCCTTGTGGTGAGCTAGAAGAAGAGCACGTTGAACACGCGAAAGCGACACTTGCAGAAAGCAAGGCGAAAGTTCAGGCTCGTCGTAAAGAACAAGCACAAAAAGCTCGTGAAGAGGGTAAGGCGAAAGCGAAACCTGCGGCTAAAAAGCCTCAACAGCCTCGTCGTACTAATAAACCAAAAGTACAAAAACCAACTAAGCCTGTAGAAACGCGCGCTCTAAATGCTGATGAAATCACAGTAGGTAACGCAGTTAACGTGAACATGGGCAAAGGAAACATGGCAGCGACCATTGTTGAAATCAATAAGGATGATGTACGTGTTCAACTTGCTAACGGCCTACAAATGGTTGTGAAAGCGGAGCACTTGCGCGCATAAAGGAGATACTCCTACGCATGAATTGCCGTTCAAAAGTGACCCTGATTGCTGCTAGCTTATGGCTAGCAGCATCAGCTCAGGCTCTTGAAGCCAAACTACATAAAGATGACCTGCCGGTTCTTTCTCCTGAAGTTCAGCATGAAACAGCTAGCAAACGAGTCACCTCGCGATTTACCCGCTCTCATTATAAGCACTTCAGCCTCAATGATGATTTCTCTAAAGCGATCTTTGAACGCTATGTAGAGTTGCTTGATTACAATAGAAATATTTTCACTCAAGCAGACATCGATTCATTTAAAAATTGGTCAGTCGAGCTTGATGATCAGCTTAAATCGGGCAACAACCAAATTGCTTTTGATGTTTACAACCTCTCAATGCAGAAGCGTTTCGATCGTTTTGCTTATGCGTTAACTCTACTCGATGAAGAGATCAAGTTTGATACCGATGACGAGATAGAGTTAGACCGCTCTGAGGCCGCATGGCCAAAAGACGAAGCAGAGCTCAACGAGTTGTGGCGCAAGCGTGTGAAATATGACGCGTTAAATCTGAAACTGACTGGCAAAGAGTGGCCAGAGATTAAAGAAGTTTTAGAGAAGCGTTATAACAACGCGATGAAGCGCATCACACAGACCAACAATGAAGACGCATTTCAGTTGTATATGAATGCCTTCGCGCGACAGGTTGACCCTCATACAAGCTACCTTTCTCCACGTAATGCCGAGCAATTCCAATCGGAAATGAACCTTTCTCTAGAAGGCATCGGCGCCGTTTTGCAAATGACAGACGATTACACAGTAATTCGTTCACTTGTTGTTGGCGGTCCGGCCTCAAAGAGTAAGCAACTTGGTGAAGGGGACCGAATCACTGGTGTTGGACAAGACGGTGAAGAAATTGTCGACGTGATCGGTTGGCGTCTGGATGATGTTGTTCAGTTAATCAAAGGCCCTAAAGGCACAAAGGTTAATCTACAGATCTTGCCAGAAGGTAACGATGCGAAGAGTTACATTGTCACAATTGTTCGTGACAAAGTTCGCTTAGAAGATCGTGCAGTTAAGTCAGAAATCATCGAAAAAGACGGTAAGAAGATTGGTATTTTAGAAGTACCAAGTTTCTACGTCGGCTTATCGAAAGACACCGATAAATTACTAGCTGAGTTGAAAACCAAAAACGTTGACGGCGTAATCGTTGATCTACGCAACAATGGCGGTGGTGCGCTAACAGAAGCAACGGCATTGACAGGTTTATTCATTAAAGAAGGTCCTGTAGTTCAAGTTCGTGACAGCTATGGCCGCATCAAGGTGAATGCCGATACCGATGGAAAAGTGAGTTATGATGGCCCATTGACGGTGTTGATTAACCGCTACAGTGCTTCAGCATCTGAAATTTTTGCAGCGGCAATGCAAGATTATAATCGTGCAATCATCTTAGGTGAAAACTCTTTCGGTAAAGGTACAGTTCAGCAACATCGTTCACTGAATCATATTTACGATCTTTTCGATAAAGAGCTAGGTTATGTTCAGTACACGATTCAGAAGTTTTATCGTATTGACGGTGGAAGTACGCAAAATCGTGGTGTTGCACCAGATATTTCGTACCCAACGCCAATTGAGGCTTCTGAAACAGGTGAAAGTGTTGAAGACAATGCTTTACCTTGGGATCAGATTGATAAAGCACAATATCAAACGTTTCCAAGTAACGACGCCTTAGTTGAAAAACTTACTGCTCTTCATAACAAGCGTATTTCTGATGAAATGGAGTTCCGCTTTATCAATGAAGACATCGAGAAATATCGTAAAGAAAAAGACGATAATACTTTGTCTTTGAACGAAAAAGTTCGTAAGGCTGAATCGGATAAAGCGGAAGCCCTTCGATTACAACGCATAAATGAACGTCAAGTTGCTTTGGGTAAAAAAGCATTTAAAACATTGGATGACATACCAAAAGACTACGAGGCTCCTGATGTTTATTTAGATGAGTCTGTCGCGATTATGGTCGATCTACTTAAGCAGGAAAATCAGTCATAATAACTGGCAATTTAGAATAAAAAGAGTGAGTCTTTCAGATTCACTCTTTTTTTATGCCTTTTTGTCTTCCGCTGTCTCGATATCGAGCAAGATATTCGCTTATTTTCCCCCAATAATTTACGTGATCTACATCTAAAATTTCGCGAAAGTGAGGACTACTGGCTAAGCTAAAAGAAAACGATAAGGATGCCGATATGAAGTGGTTCTTTATTTTACTTAGCTTTTGCTGCTTTAGTGTGTTTGGTGGAGAAAACACCAGAGAAGATGAATTAAGTCACTTTGACACGCCGTTTCTCATCGGAGACTGGTATTTGATGAACCCAAACCCCGAAGAGTCGGCTGAAAACTTTCGTGCGATCAAACTCTCATTAGGTTCTGACTACAGCTTTTCTATTGATATTCAAAAGAAAGACTATTCCGTTGACCATTGGGAAGGGCTGTATAACGCAAATGAAGACACAATCGTTCTTGGTTTAAACACCGACGAGCCTCAAATTTATGCCTATCGCAACAACCATAATACGCTTGATCTTAATGGTGTAACATTCACTAAGGGATTATCCAATTCACTTGCAGGTATGTGGTCTAGCTCTCACGTATCTGGCGACGGTCTTGTGGCCAACAACATTAATCAGATGGATTTGATACTTCAACCTGATTTCGTGTTCATGTTTAGGGTTTCGAACGAAGAAGGGGATGAGTCCATCAAACAAGGTGTGTTTTACACAGAAGATGAGTTTTTGGTTCTGCTGTATGAAAATGGCGAGCATGGAACCACGTATAAGCTCAACAAGAATGAGCTAACGATCGAAGATTCCAATGGTGATATGTACGCCGTACTCAATAGAGTTACGCCATGATGCCTTTAACATGCGCCAAATTACGCGTGCGTACGGTAAGTCATTAATGTTGTTTAAATGTTAATCAAAAAACGGAGCTAGAGCACTAAAAGCTCCGTTTTTTGATGGAAAGACTTGTATTCTGATACCACAACCCCTACAAATAGCTTATATAGTGATACCAGAAATGCATTTTTGATCATGCAGTCTGGTATTTTTGTTGTTCGACATACAAGGATTTATGCTCATGTCTCAAGCTCCCCTGGCCAAATATCGTAAAGATTATAAAGAGCCATCTCATGCGATTACTGATATCGATCTTACTTTTGATCTATATGACAATGACACAATCGTTACGGCGGTATCAAAAGTTGCTCAAAAAGGCGATACAACAACGCTAGAACTCGATGGCGAAGGGCTTGAGCTACGCGCTGTAAAAGTAAATGGTGAGGATTGGGCTCATCACGAGGTGAAGGAGTCATCGCTGGTACTGACCGATCTTCCATCCGAGTTTGAACTTGAAATCGTCACCAAAATTGATCCTGAAGCGAATACAGCACTCGAAGGTTTGTACAAATCAGGCGGTGCATTTTGTACTCAGTGTGAGGCTGAGGGCTTTCGCCGTATCACGTACTATCTAGACCGTCCGGATGTTCTAGCAAAATACACAACAAAAGTGATCGCAGATAAAGCTGCTTACCCATATTTGCTGAGCAATGGTAACCGAATTGCAGAAGGCGATGCAGAGAACGGTCGTCACTGGGTTCAATGGCAGGATCCGCATCCAAAACCAGCTTACTTGTTCGCCCTTGTTGCAGGCGACTTTGATGTATTGCGTGACAAATATACAACGATGTCAGGTCGCAGTGTTGATTTAGAAATCTTTGTTGATAAAGGTAACTTAGATCGTGCAGGCCATGCGATGACATCGCTGATCAACTCGATGAAGTGGGATGAGGAACGCTTTGGCCTAGAATACGATCTGGATATTTACATGATCGTTGCTGTTGATTTCTTCAACATGGGTGCAATGGAAAACAAAGGCTTGAACATTTTTAACTCAAAATATGTGCTGGCGAACGATCAAACTGCGACAGATCGTGATTATTTAGGCATCGAAGCTGTGATCGGTCATGAGTACTTCCACAACTGGACTGGCAACCGTGTCACTTGTCGTGACTGGTTCCAACTAAGTCTAAAAGAAGGCTTAACCGTATTCCGAGACCAAGAATTCTCTTCTGACTTAGGCTCTCGTGCTGATAACCGTATTGATAACGTACGTATTATTCGTGGTCCTCAATTTGCGGAAGATGCAAGCCCAATGTCTCACCCGATTCGTCCTGACAAAGTCATTGAGATGAATAACTTCTACACGCTAACGGTGTATGAAAAGGGCAGCGAAGTTATTCGTATGTACCATACACTCCTTGGCGAAGAGGGCTTCCAAAAAGGAATGAAACTTTATTTTGAACGTCACGATGGTACCGCCGCGACGTGTGAAGACTTTGTTTCTGCAATGGAAGATGCCACCGGTGTTGATTTAAAACAGTTCCGTCTGTGGTACAGCCAATCGGGTACACCAACGCTGCGCGTAAATAGCGAATACAACGCTGATGCAAAAACTTACGCACTAACGGTAGAGCAATTTACGGAGCCGACGCAAGACCAAGCAGAAAAACAAGCGCTGCATATTCCGTTCGATATCGAGTTGTATGATTCGAAAGGTCGAGTTATCCCACTGGTGATTAACGGTGAATCAGTTAATAACGTGCTGGATATTAAACAAGATAAGCAAACGTTCGTATTTGAAAATGTCGAAGAACAGCCAGTGCCATCTTTGTTGCGTGAATTCTCGGCACCAGTCAAATTAGAATACGATTACAGCGATGACGAGTTAGTCTTCTTGATGAAGCACGCAACGAACGATTTTGCTCGATGGGACGCTAGCCAAATGCTATTGGCTAAATACATTCGTCAGAATGTGAAAAACGTTCAAGCGGGACAAGAAGTATCGCTTTCTGAAGGTGTGATAGATGCTTTCCGCGGTGTGCTGTTGGATGAAACGCTTGAGCCTGCTTTCATTGCTCAAGTTTTCTCTATGCCTTCAATCAATGAGATTACTGGTTGGTACCAGCAAATTGATATCGATGCCGTAGACAAAGTGCTAAACAGCATTACAGTGTCACTTTCTAAGGAATTAGAAGATGAGCTAAGTGCGACTTATCACACGCTTAAGCAAACAGAGTATACGATCGACCATGCTGCTATTGGCAAGCGTGCTTTACGTAACCGTTGCCTTCAGTACCTAGCATATACGGAAAAAGGTAATGATTTAGTCAACGCGCAGTACGCATCTGCAAATAACATGACAGATACGATTGCTGCGATGAGTGCCGCAAATAACGCTCAGCTCGAGTGTCGTGAAGCACTTATGGCTGATTATAGCGATAAATGGAAGCACGATGGTTTGGTTATGGATAAGTGGTTTGCACTGCAAGGTAGCAATCCTGCAGAGGATGCTCTTGAAAAAGTAAAAGCAACCATGAACCACGAAGCATTTAGTTTGAAAAATCCGAACCGTACGCGCAGCTTAATTGGCTCGTTCTTAAGTGCGAACCCTGTACGTTTCCATGATACATCCGGTGTAGGTTACCAGTTTGCCGGTGAAATTCTTCGCCAACTAAATGATTCGAACCCACAAGTAGCTTCTCGAATGATTGATCCTTTGCTTAAGTTCCGTAAATACGATGAAGCTCGCCAAGCAATGATTCGTGCAGAACTTGAAAAGCTCAAAGCAATGGATAATCTTGCTAAAGATCTATTCGAAAAAGTGACTAAAGCACTAGACGAATAGTAAACAACACAATAGGGTGGTCATTTAGACCACCTTATTTGTTTATGTCACTTAGTTTTCACTTCATGAACTATTACTACTTCAATCTCAACATTTCATATCAAACGTTTTTATCTCATTATTCTGGTGCGGCAAGTGTTGTTCAAGTTGTCACACACAACGGTTTGCGTTTGCAGTTACCCGCCGCGAGATTTAGACCATTTCTTAGTCAATTGGGCGTTAGAGGCCAGTTTAGACTAACAACTAACCAAAATAATAAGTTTCTTAAGTTAGAAACTCTGTGATGTATTGTATTTGCAGAGAGTTAAATAGGAATCTTAGTCACAGAATCGGACATTTCACCTCTTACCACTACGATTAGTTGTTAAACATTTGTAATTATGCTTTTACAATGGGCACATGCATTACCTATGCTTAGTTTCTAAGGTAACAGCCTAGCTACTAAGTCCCCCTACAAAACAACAATTCTAATGTGGAGTGTGAATATGACCGCGCGTGAAAATGTAGTGCCGGTTCTGCTTGAAAAGGTTTACCAACTGATTCAAGACAAACTCGAGCTTTCTCACCAAACGCTTGTAACTAAACTTGCTCAACACTTATTCAGTAACATTGCTGATGATGATCTAATTCAGCGAAACGAATCCGACCTTTATGGTGCTGTCGTTAGCCTTTGGCACCATATCAATGAAAAAAAACCAGAAGAGATTTCGGTTCGAGTATTTAACCCGACCGTAAGTCGTCAAGGCTGGCAATCCACACACACAATCGTAGAAATTGTTGTTCCAGATAGTCCATTCTTAGTGGACTCAGTCAAAATGGCTTTAGCACGTTTGGATCTTGTTTGTCACCTAATGTTGAATAACCCAACACAGATTCAGCGTGATAAAAAAGGCCAAGTTACAGACGTAAACGGTGAGGGTGGTGTTCTTCAATCACTTTTCCACATAGAGGTAGACCGCCTTACTAGTAAAGACGAGATGCAAGCGCTTAAAGAAGAGCTGTTAAGAATTCTATCTGATACTCGCTTAGTCGTTGATGACTGGAAGCAGATGGTTGATAAGCTTAAGTTTGTTACTGATGAACTTGAGAAAAATAAAGATCGTGTTTCTATCCAAACGGATCGTATGGATGAAACGATCGCATTTCTTCGTTGGCTAGAAGATCATAACTTTACCTTTATGGGTTATAAAGATTATGACTTAAAAGAGGTCAATGGTGATACCGAACTTGTTCCTGCTAAAGAAAAAGGACTAGGTCTGTTTGCTGATGACAAGCGCGTTCGTAGCGTCAAGCTCTCTGAATTATCAGATTCAGCGCGATTAGAAGCGAAAAAACCATACGCTCTGATCATCACCAAAGGTAACAAAGCATCTCGTATCCACCGTCCAGCTTATACTGATTACATCGGTATTAAAAAGTTTGATAAAAACGGTAAAGTAATAGGTGAGCATCGCTTTACTGGTTTATATACCTCCGCTGTTTACAACCAAGCGGTACAAAGTATTCCTCTGATCCGTGAAAAAGTTGACCGTATCCTTGAAGCAAGTGGATACCGCCACGGATCATACTCATACAAAGCATTGCACAATATCTTAGAAAACTACCCACGCGACGAGTTGCTTCAAGCTAATGAAGAAGAGCTGCTTGAGGTGGGAATGGGTGTTGTACAAATGCAAGATCGTGACTTGCTGCGTTTGTTTGTTCGTAAAGACCCATTTGGTCGTTTCTTCAGTTGCATGGTTTATGTCACTAAAGATCGTTACAACACAGAATTGCGTCGTCAAACTCAACGCATTCTTAAGCAGTACTTTGGTTGCGAGCAAGAGGTTGAATTTACAACGTACTTCTCAGAAAGCCCACTAGCGAGAACACATTACATTGTTCGTGTAGACAATAACAACATTGACGTAGACGTGAAAAAGATCGAGCAAAATCTAATGGAAGTTTCTACCTCTTGGGATGACAGACTAAAAGAATCCATCATTGCTAACTTTGGTGAAAGCAAAGGCCTTCCTCTTTCAAAAGAATATATGAGTGCGTTCCCTCGCTCATACAAAGAGGACATGATGCCAGGTTCTGCGGTTGCAGATATCGAGCGCTTAGAAGCGTTAAGTGATGATAATAAACTTGGCATGTTGTTCTACCGACCTCAAGAAGAGGGTGCAGATTCCAAAGCTGTCCGCTTAAAGTTATACCATCGCGATGAACCAATTCACCTTTCTGACGTAATGCCGATGTTGGAAAACCTTGGTTTGCGTGTGATTGGCGAATCGCCATATGAGATCGAGAAAAACAACGGGCAGACTTTCTGGATCCTTGACTTCTCTATGCTGCATAAGAGCGAGAAAACCGTTGACCTTCGTGAAGCTCGTGACCGTTTCCAACAAGCATTTGCTGCCATTTGGGCGGGTAATCTTGAAAGTGATGGTTTCAACCGATTGTTATTAGGTGCGTCTTTATCTGGCCGTGAGATTTCCATTCTTCGCGCTTACGCACGATACATGCGCCAAGTCGGCTTCCCATTCAGTCAGCAGTACATCGAAGATACGCTAAGCCACTACCCAGACTTAGCGACAGGTCTAGTCAAGCTGTTCACCAAGCGATTTGATCCGAAACACAAAGGCAGCGAGAAAGGCCAAAACGATCTAATTAAAAAGCTAACAGAGCAGTTGGATCGTGTAGAGAGCTTGGATGATGATCGTATTATTCGTCGTTATATTGAAATGATCATGGCGACGCTTCGTACCAACTACTACCAAGTAGACGAGAATAAGCAGCCTAAGCCTTGGTTATCTTTGAAAATGAAGCCAAGTGATATTCCTGAGATTCCGCAGCCTGTGCCTGCATTCGAGATCTTTGTTTACGCACCAGATATTGAAGGTGTTCACCTTCGTGGTGGAAAAGTGGCTCGTGGTGGTTTGCGTTGGTCAGATCGTCAAGAAGACTTCCGTACGGAGATTCTTGGCTTAGTGAAAGCGCAACAGGTTAAGAACACTGTAATTGTACCAGTGGGTGCAAAAGGCGGCTTCGTTTGTAAACGCCAGCCATCTCTCACCACTCGTGATGAAATTTTTGCGGAAGGTCAGCGTTGTTACAAACGCTTTATCCGTGCACTGCTTGATGTGTCAGATAACATCATTGAAGGAGAAGTAGTACCACCACAAAACGTTGTTCGTCACGATGAAGATGACCCATACCTAGTAGTGGCTGCCGATAAAGGCACAGCAACCTTCTCAGATTTGGCAAACTCTGTTTCTGCAGAATACAACTTCTGGCTAGGCGACGCATTCGCTTCAGGTGGTTCAAACGGTTACGATCACAAAGCAATGGGTATCACCGCAAAAGGTGGTTGGGAATCTGTTAAGCGTCATTTCCGTGAAATGGGCATCAACTGTCAGACCACTGATTTTACTGCAATCGGTGTAGGTGATATGGCAGGTGACGTGTTCGGTAACGGTATGCTGTTATCGAAGCATATTCGATTGCAAGCTGCGTTTAACCACATGCACATCTTTATTGATCCAAATCCAGATTCAGCCAGCAGCTGGGAAGAGCGTAACCGCTTGTTTAATCTGCCAAGATCAAGCTGGGAAGATTACAACAAAGACTTGATCTCTCAAGGTGGTGGCATCTTCTCTCGTCGATCAAAATCGATCCAGTTGACGCCAGAAATTCAGAAAATGTTAGGTACGAAGAAAGCATCTTTAGCGCCTAACGATCTGATAAAGATGATCTTGAAAATGAAAGTCGATCTTCTTTGGAATGGTGGTATCGGCACTTACGTTAAATCATCGACAGAAACTCATACAGATGTTGGTGACCGTGCTAACGACATGCTGCGCATTGACGGCCGTGACTTAAGAGCCAAAGTGGTTGGCGAAGGTGGTAACTTGGGTATGACTCAGCTTGGTCGTATCGAATACGCACTAACTGGCGGTCGAGTGAACACGGACTTCGTTGATAACGTAGGTGGCGTTGACTGTTCGGATAATGAAGTCAACATCAAGATCTTCCTCAATGGACTGGTTTCAAATGGCGATCTTACGGTTAAGCAACGTAACCAAATTCTAGAGTCTATGGAAGACGAAGTGGGTGAAATTGTCTTGGATGATGCTTACCGTCAGTCGGAGTCGATCTCTGTTACTGAACAGCAAGGTGTTGGCATTGTTAAGGAGCAAATTCGATTCATCCACACTATGGAGAAAGCAGGGTACTTGGACCGTGCTCTCGAATACATTCCTGATGATGAAACGCTAATCGAGCGTGAAAAACAGGGACTAGGTCTGACTCGCCCTGAGCTATCAGTGTTAGTTGCCTACGGTAAAATGGTACTTAAACAGCAACTTGTTACGGATGAAATCGCAAATGATGAATTCCATGCAAAACAACTTGTTGAATATTTCCCAAGTGCGTTACGACGTAACTATAAAGATCAAATGGTTAATCACCCACTGCGAGCTGAAATTATCGCTACAGCATTGGCTAACCAGATGGTTAATGAAATGGGCTGTAACTTCGTTACTCGTTTGCAAGAAGAAACTGGTGCAAGTGTTGTCGATATTGCCAACGCTTACAGTGCGGCTAGAGAAATCTTTGATTTAGAAGAAATCCTCAAGCAAACTCGCAAACTTGATAACGTTGCGACAGCGCAAGCTCAATACGAAATTATGTTTTACGTGCGCCGAGCACTGCGTCGAATTGCACGCTGGTTGCTTCGTAACCGTAGCGGCAAATGCACGGTCGGTGAGTTGATTGCTATCTACAAGCAAGATGTCAATGTTATCACTGAAACCCTAGACACTATGTTAGTTGAGTCTGAAGTTGAAGAACACAATGAGTTGGCTCAAGGTTGGATAGAGAAAGGGGTTGAAGAGAAACTCGCTCACCAAGTTGCCCGCTTATCAAGCTTACAATCTGCACTGGATATTTCATCAGTAGCAAGTGAAACAGGTAAAACGGTTGAGCAAGCATCGAAACTCTACTTTAACTTGGGTGACCGTTTATCGTTGCATTGGTTCTTGAAGCAAATTAATAGCCAAGCCGTTGATAACAACTGGCAAGCACTTGCAAGAGCGGCATTCCGTGAAGATCTGGACTGGCAACAACGTCAACTTACCGCTCAGGTACTGACTTGTGGCTGCTCAACCGAAGAGCTTGACGTGATGGCTGCGTTAGAAGATTGGATTGAAACTAACGAGCAATCGTTGCACCGCTGGGAGAGTATCTTAAACGAGTTCAAAGTTGGCTCAGTACACGAATTTGCTAAGTTCTCTGTAGCACTTCGAGAGCTAGTACTTTTAAACCTCAACTGCTCATCGAAAGAGTAGTGGAATAATCAAGTCATAAGTAAAAGCCTCGTTATTTAACGGGGCTTTTTATTATCTATTATTCACATTTGGAACGAAAATAGTTACATTGTCACATTGAGTTGAAATTAAAACAGAGTGAAATCGATTGCTTTTAAGCGGTTAGTTACGATTTTTATCGCAGAAACTTGATTGTAATTGTTTGTTTTATATTTGAAAATCTTATAAAGATATAGGTTTTTACTTATTACGTTCATTTTCATTGAAATACGATGAAAAACGGTAAATAATATTGTCCCGTTTATACGGGGCTTTTTTCTTTCGGAGGCACAATGCTTTACCGTCTAGCCAGAACTGGCTTTTTCCAACTCGATGCCGAGAAGGCACATGATCTTGCAATCAAGAACTTCCAACGCTTTAACGGCACACCACTTGATCTCTTTTACCGCCAACAGTTACCAACTCGTCCAGTTGAGTGTATGGGTCTAACATTCCGTAACCCTGTTGGTCTTGCGGCTGGTTTAGATAAAAACGGCGAATGTATTGAAGCATTTGATGCCATGGGCTTTGGCTTTGTCGAAGTCGGCACTGTAACGCCACGACCACAACCAGGTAATGATAAACCACGCCTATTCCGTTTAGTGGAAGCAGAAGGGATCATCAACCGCATGGGCTTTAATAACCTAGGCGTTGATAATTTGATCGAGAATGTTAAACGAGCAAAATTCAATTGTGTTCTCGGAATTAACATCGGTAAAAATAAAGATACGCCAATTGAGAAAGGGGCAGAGGACTACCTGATTTGTATGGAAAAAGTGTATGAGTATGCTGGCTATATTGCAGTAAACATCTCATCGCCAAACACTCCAGGTCTTCGTTCACTTCAATATGGTGAAGCGCTTGATGAACTGCTTTCCGAATTAAAGGCGAAACAAGCGGAGTTATCAGAGAAATACAACAAGTATGTCCCGTTAGCATTAAAGATTGCGCCAGATTTAAGTGACGATGAAATCTGCCAAATCTGCGATTCTTTATTGAAAAACAATATAGATGGTGTGATCGCGACTAACACAACTTTGGATCGCACGATCGTAGAAGGGATGAAACACGCCAATGAGGCAGGTGGCTTGAGTGGTCGCCCTGTGCAATCACGCTCTACGGAGGTCGTACGTAAGCTTCATGAAGAGCTTGGAGACAAACTTCCAATTATCGGTGTTGGTGGTGTAGATTCCTATGTTGCAGCCAAAGAAAAGATCATGGCAGGCGCTAAACTTGTTCAAGTCTACACTGGTTTTATTTACCACGGCCCAGGTCTCGTACGTGATATTGTTAAGAATCTTTAACACATACATCAAAAACTACTGAAAAATCAGTACCTGTTACATAAAAAAGAGGACTTTGTTTCCTCTTTTTTTTTATCCGTTCGTTTGTAGAATTTAAAAATCACGAGTAGGTAATTAAGCGTCTTACCTCTTTACCACTGATTTAACTAGTCAAGAGAGAACGGAATAATGCTTAAACCCAGCGACAAATGGAATTGGTATTTTGACGAGCAAAAAGCTTGCTTAATGCTGGATCTGGGGGAGGAAATGATTTTCCAAACCAATCTATCCCGAAAATTGTTGGTTAACTGTGCCTTCTCAAACAGTGAATTTACCGTTGATGACGCCAGCGCATTTCAAACGTTTAATGAGCGCATTCGCTGTCTCGATATCAGTGAATATCGCCAAGCTGAATTAACACTGTATTGTGTTGCTGCAAAGCGTTTTCATAAACCTGTACAGCCTAAGAGCTGGTTCTTCGATGCACAGTCCTCTGATTATGAACCTCAAGAAGGGGACATGGTCTTTCTCACAAATCAATATTCTGATGGTATGTTCATCGTTCTAGAACCAGGCGAAACATCGAGCTTATGTGCTTATGTTAACCAAGAAGCCTTTGTTCTTGATGGCAATAAGGCGCTTCAATTTGGGCAGCCGATTAAAGTAATGCATGATCGCATGGCTTGTGCAAACCACCTCTTTGCAATGACCCCTATGGCAATGGTGGGTTAAAGCTGTTTAATTTTTCTTTATTTCGTTCCTTTGTTTGCCTTAATCGACCTTATTGGGTCGATTTTTTTTGTCCTTTCCTCTGACACTCCAATCCGAAAGACCATGAAACTGTTTGTTTTCTATGCATGCAAACATGAAGCTGGTCACTTTTATTTTACTTATTTCAATTTGATTACTCCTTTAATTAGGCAACCTAGCGCCTAAAAAAAACCTATTTATTCCCCTATAAAGGGTGTTTGTAAGTAATTTACATCAATCAATCCCGACTGGTATATACCAAAATGCATGTAAATAAGTATTCACTTCTTCTAAAGGAAACAAAATACGTTCATGAATGAAAAACATTCAAACTAAAGATGTTGAAAGTTTTAGATCATTTGAGTGGTGATGATTTGAACTAACGGGTGGGAAAATACCTTTAAAAACGAGGCATTGATCGTAAAGTCAGGTATAATTGAAGCCATTTTTTATCAGCGAAAGAACACTATGAATCAATATCTCGCGGTAACTTCAAATGGCATGGAAAATTTGCTTGTTGAAGAACTGACTAAACTAGGCATTGAAAATGCGAAACCAGTACAGGCAGGCGTAAAATTTAAAGCGACAAACGAACAGGTTTATCGCTGTTGTTTGTGGAGCCGTTTAGCGTCTCGATTTGTACGTGTTTTATCTGAGTTCACGTGTAACAACGACATGGACTTGTATCTATCCACTTCCACTATTAACTGGGTTAACCAATTTCATAGCTCTAAACGCTTTGTTGTGGACTTTAACGGCACAAACCGTGAGATTAGAAATAGCCAATACGGAGCTATGAAGGTCAAAGATGGCATCGTAGATTGCTTTGAGAATAAAGGCTTGCCACGTCCTAATATCAGCAAAGAACGCCCAGATATTCGTATTCACGTTCGTTTGCATAAAGATAAAGCGTTGCTTGGGGTAGACATGGTAGGTAGTGGTCTTCATCAGCGTGGTTATCGACCAGAATCGGGTCGTGCGCCATTACGTGAAACGCTTGCTTCTGCGATTATCATGCGTTGTGGCTGGGATGGGCATCAACCATTACTCGATCCAATGTGTGGTTCTGGTACTTTGCTTATTGAAGCGGCAATGATGGCTGCCAACATGGCACCTGGCGTTAAGCGCAAACAATGGGGCTTCGAAGTTTTGGAAGACTTTGAACCGGAGACCTGGGCTGAGATTAAATCAGAGGCTAATGTTCAAGCTAGACGAGGTGTCAAGAAAGTTGACGCTAAGTTTTTTGGATTCGATAACGACCCCAAAGTATTAAAAGTCGCTCAAGAAAACGCCCGCAGAGCAGGTGTTGAAGAGTTGATTGAGTTTGCGCAAGGTGATGCTGCAACTATTACTCGTCCCGCAGGATTTGAACACGGTGTTATCGTTTCAAACCCACCTTACGGTGAGCGTCTAGGAACTGAGCCGGGGCTGATTGCGCTCTATACCGCATTCGGTGGACAGCTAAAATCTGAGTTTGGCGGATGTAAAGCATCTATCTTCTCTAGCTCAGACGAGCTCTTGAGTTGCCTTCGTATGCGCGCTGATAAACAGTTTAAATTGAACAATGGTGCGTTACCGTGTCACCAAAAGAACTACAGCATTGCCGAGCGCAGCGCTGATGAAGTGAAAGGTGCAGATACTAACGTTCAAATCGCACCAGACTTCTCAAACCGTTTGAAGAAAAACATTGGCAAGATTGGCAAGTGGGCGCGTAAAGAGAAACTAGACTGCTATCGTATCTACGATGCAGACCTTCCAGAATATAACGTAGCGATCGACGTGTACGGCGATCAAATTGTGATTCAAGAGTACGCAGCACCTAAGAACATCCCTGAAGAAAAAGCCAAGCGTCGTCTAACGGACATTATCCGTGCGACGATTCAGGTGACAGGTGTCGAAGCGAACAAAGTTGTACTGAAAGTTCGTGAGAAGCAGAAAGGTCGAAGCCAGTACCAAAAATTAGGTCAGGTATCAGAGACGCTCGAAGTAAACGAGTACGGTGTGAAGCTGATCGTGAACCTTCATGACTACCTAGACACAGGCCTGTTCTTGGATCATAAGATCACTCGTCGTCGTCTTGGCGAAATGGCACAGGGTAAAGATTTCCTTAACTTGTTTGCTTACACTGGTAGTGCAACAGTGCACGCTGCAGTTGGTGGTGCGCGTTCCACTACAACTGTCGATATGTCAAACACCTACTTGAACTGGGCGAAAGACAATATGCAGCTTAATGGCTGTGTAGGGCGCCAACATAAATATGAACAAGCGGACTGTTTGCAATGGCTAGAAAACGCAAAAAGTGAGTACGACTTGATCTTTATTGACCCACCTACGTTCTCTAACTCTAAGCGTATGGAAACATCATTCGATGTACAACGTGACCACATTAAGCTAATGAAGAACCTCAAACGTTTACTGAGAAGTGAAGGCACAATCGTATTTTCAAATAACAAACGTCACTTCAAGATGGATGAAGAATCACTCGCTGAATTGGGTTTGAAGGCTCAGAATATTTCTTCTCAAACGTTACCATTAGATTTTGCGCGTAATAAACAGATTCATAACTGTTGGCTAGTAACGCACGCGTAGTATAAACAAAAGGATTAATACGTGCTGATATTGTATAGCACGGAGGGATGCCATCTTTGTGAGATGGCATTTGCTCTAGTAGACCAAGTCGGTTTGGCCGAGCAAACAGATATCATCGATATTGCGTTCGATGATGTACTATTTTCTCGTTACGGCGTCACAATACCCGTATTAAAATATCAAGATTCTGAGTTGAACTGGCCGTTTGACTTAGAACAACTCACACATTGGTTGGATAATAATGGCATTACTTACCATTCATAACGCACAACTTGCATTTGGTGACCACCCATTGCTAGACAAAGCGGAGTTCGCTCTTCAAGAAAACGAACGCGTTTGTTTAGTTGGTCGTAACGGAGCAGGTAAGTCCACGTTAATGAAAGTGCTTGCCGGCGACATTTTGTTGGATGATGGCAAGATTCAAATAACTCAAGACGTAGTAGTTTCTCGGCTTGAACAAGATCCACCGCGCAATCAAGAGGGTACGGTTTACGAATACGTATCTGGCGGTTTGGCTGAAATCGGCGAACAATTGAAGATCTATCACGATCTTCTCGATCTTGTTGCTCAAGACCCAAGTGAGAAGAACATTAACCGTTTGGCGAAAGTTCAAGAGCAACTTGATCATTCTAATGCTTGGCGCTTTGATGACCGTGTTAAGAACGTACTTGGCGCTTTAAAACTAAGCCCAGAAACCAAACTGACCGATCTATCCGGTGGCTGGCAACGTAAAGCTGCTTTAGCTCGTGCGCTGGTTTGTGATCCTGATGTATTGCTTCTTGATGAACCAACAAACCATCTCGATGTGACAACGATCGAATGGTTAGAGAACTTCTTAAAAGACTTCAAAGGCTCGATCATCTTTATTTCTCACGACCGTGCATTCATCAAGTCGATGGCGACACGCATCGTCGACTTAGATCGCGGTCAATTAGCTTCTTTCCCTGGTAATTACGAACAGTATTTGAATGACAAAGAAGAAATGCTTCGCGTCGAAGAAATGCAAAATGCTGAGTTCGATAAGAAACTAGCTCAGGAAGAAGTGTGGATTCGTCAAGGCATTAAAGCACGTCGTACTCGTAATGAAGGGCGTGTTCGAGCCCTTAAAAAACTTCGTGAAGAGCGTCGTGACCGTCGTGAAGTTCAAGGTAAAGTTAACCTAAACATCGATGATGCTTCTCGTTCAGGTAAGATTGTATTTGAAGCAGAAAATGTATCTTTTGCTTACGAAGGCAAGACAATTGTCGACGACTTTAGCTTTAACATCATGCGTGGTGACCGTATTGCACTTATCGGACCAAATGGCTGCGGTAAGAGTACGGTACTTAAATTGCTACTAGGGCAATTGGAAGCGCAGTCTGGTCGTTTACACTGCGGAACAAAATTAGAAGTCGCGTACTTTGATCAGTACCGAGAGATTTTGGATCCAGAAAAGACAGTGATCGATAACTTAGCGGATGGGAAACAAGAAGTAATGGTTGGGGGACGTCAGCGTCATGCGCTGAGTTATCTTCAAGACTTCTTATTTGCACCTAAGCGCGCCAGAACCCCGGTTAAGGCACTTTCTGGTGGTGAGAAAAACCGATTATTGCTAGCCCGTATCTTGTTGAAACCAAACAACTTACTTATTCTTGATGAACCAACTAACGATTTGGATATCGAAACGTTGGAACTTTTAGAAGAAATGCTTGCCAATTATCAGGGTACATTATTGTTAGTGAGTCACGACCGTGAGTTCGTAGACAACACAGTAACAACAAGCTGGATTTTTGAGGGTAACGGTATAATCGAAGAGTTCGTTGGTGGTTATCATGATGCTAAACAACAGCGTGACCAAGTTCTTGCTTCGCGCAGTCAGGTTGAAAAACCAACGAAGAAAGAGAAAGTGGTTGAGGAAACTCCCAAAACTACGCAACCTAAGAACAATTCGAAGAAGTTATCGTATAAGCTGCAAAGAGAATTAGAGGCTCTACCAGCTAAACTTGAACAATTAGAGTCGGATATCGAGAGCCTTCAGGAGCAAGTGAACGATCCAGAGTTCTTTGCTAAACCTGTAGAGCAAACTCAGCCGGTATTGGAACAGCTTGCTGCACTAGAGCAGGAGTTGGAAATCGCATTCGAGAGATGGGAAGAACTCGAAGCAATGCAACAGGATAGTTAAGAATTCAATGAATTGTAGTAATAAATTCAAATTGACCGCCATTGCAATGATGGTTGGTACCACAATGAACGCACAGGCGGCATTGTATCAAGTTGTTGAGGTTTCACCTCAGGATCATGGTTCAAACGGTGACTACCAAACGGCTTACGGGGTTGCAATTCAACAGGGCGATGCAGGTACAGATCCTTCAACAGGTTCACCTTTCGCTTTAGGCTGCTTTGATGCAGCAGCAAACTGCACGCCAGAGCAGTTTAAACTTGCAATGGAAACTCGCACTACACCGATTTCAGCGACACAAGCCGTGGATGGGAACAGCTATCGTGAAGAAATCCCATTCGGATTAGACGCTGGCTTTTATTACATCCAAGAACTCAAAGACTTTGAGCGTTACTGTTACAACCAGCTTCGCTATTCCACCTGTGACTCTTGGGCCTCAGTAAACTGGACGCCGTGGAATAAAGAACGTAGTAAAGACTTTACTTCTAATGCGTTAGCGTTCATAGAAGAAGATTCTGCTGCTTATAAAAATGAATATAACAATGTTATCAACCAGCTTACCGAGGATGGTGCAGCTGTCGGTAATCAGAGTAAAGTTAGCACAGAAAATGCTTCTACATTAGAAACACGAAATACCGTAGTTGCACCAGTAGAGCCAAATATTCTTACTGGCGATAGTGACGCAAGTGTTGTGCAAAGCCATGCTTGGAGCACAGACGGCATTTTTACTGTTGGCAGTGTTTCTCGAACAGCAAGCAATACCAATGGATCTCACCATACATCAAAAGCAGCGATTTGGGATCAAAGCGGAACCGTCAGTGAATTGGCTTGGCCAAGTGGCACATCTAAAGATGGAGAAAGGTTAGCTCAAGGGAGCATGCGTGACCTTGTCACTGATGGAACTACGGTCTATGGCGTAGGTTACAACACTTACAGTGATGATAACTACCTGAATGCGACTGTTTTTGTCGGAACTCTAGAAGCCGAAGGTAGCGTTGAAAACGCAACTTGGAAAAATAAAGTTGTTGTAGGAGCTAGACAGCGCGAAGGTGATGATACGGTTCATACAAACTCACGATTAACCGACGTTAACTCTAATTTTGTTGCTATTGGTGAAGCGAAACGTTCGGGCGGATACTTAATGCCAACGGGCTCTGCTCCGAATCGTCTCTTTATCGTAGATGATGTTCGTAAGGATTCTATTAGCGCTTTTTACCCAACTACTGGCATTTTCTTTAGCGGTGCGGGCGGTAAGATGGGCGGTATCAACTCTTACAATGAAATCGTCGGGCAACTTGATGCGGAAACGACTCGTGAAGACGATGGCAAGCCACGTCGTAAGCGCGGTTTTATCTATCCATATAGCCTAGGTGGCGAGACTAGTGAACGTGCTGCAACATTGTTTAATGGAAAAGCTTGGTTCCTAGACAGTTTGACTAATGGCGGTGATTACTCTGAACAAAACAATCAGTTCCGTATTATCGACGCAACTGATATTAATGATGCAGGTGTGATCTCTGGTACTGCTATGAAATGTGCAGGTGGTTATAGCACAACAGCAAACAATGCGACATGTAGCTCTGAAGAGCAAATTGTAGCAGTCAAACTAGTACCTATTGCTGACGCAACTAAGGACGACATCGTATCTCGAAGCATTGACTCAACGACGACAGAGCGTCAAGGTGCAGGCCTTGGTTGGTTAGCTTTGACCATGCTTGGATTGTTTGGGTTCCGTAGAAAATAGTTAAAAATCGTCAGTAATTTTTAAATCAAGCAGAGGCTCACACATTTGAGTCTCTGCTTTTTTTATGCCTTGAGAAATTGCCTACTTTGATCGATTCTTATAAGTGGAGTCATAAAAACTCCATCAAAGTTTCACAATAACAGCTGTACGTTAGTAAATGGACCTGTATGAGGAATTAACTATGAAGAGACAAAAGCGTGATCGCCTAGAACGAGCTCAATCTCAAGGCTACAAAGCTGGGTTGAATGGAAGGTCTCAAGAGGCTTGCCCATATCAACAAGTTGATGCTCGGTCGTATTGGTTAGGTGGTTGGCGTGATGCCAGAGATGAAAGACAATCTGGTCTCTACAAATAAACTCTCCACATACAAAAAGAAGGATTCGAAAGGGCTCTACGGAGCCTTTTCTACATTATAGGGACATAGGGAAGTAGGTTAACACTGGATAACAAAAAGGCTCCTAAATAGGAGCCTTAATAAATCGATTAAAATCGAGATTAGAAGCTTGA
Organism: Vibrio sp. 1751; assembly: GCF_033339895.1. NCBI lineage: Bacteria > Pseudomonadati > Pseudomonadota > Gammaproteobacteria > Vibrionales > Vibrionaceae > Vibrio > Vibrio sp. 1751. The sequence continues at coordinate 11,218 of NZ_JAWOVM010000022.1, read as the reverse complement.
AGTATCTTGGAACAAGCCAACTTTCAAATCTTTTGCTACGTAGATTTCTTTGCCGTCCACACATACACGACCGTCAGCCAAACCCATCACAAGCTTACGGTTTACAACGCGTTTCATGTGGATTTCGTACGTCACTTTTTTCGCTGTTGGCAGGATCTGACCTGTAAACTTCACTTCGCCAACACCCAGAGCACGACCTTTTCCTTTGCCACCAACCCAGCCAAGGAAGAAACCAACAAGTTGCCACATCGCATCAAGGCCAAGACAACCCGGCATTACAGGGTCGCCAGGGAAGTGGCAGTCAAAGAACCACAAATCTGGAGTAATATCCAATTCCGCCAAGATCAAACCTTTACCAAAATCGCCTTCAGTCTCAGACATTTTAGTAACACGATCCATCATTAGCATGTTTGGCGCAGGAAGCTGAGGGTAACCAGGCCCAAACAGTTCGCCTTGGCTAGAAGCAAGTAGATCGTCACGGTTATAAGAATCACGTTTGTTTTGCATTATCAATTACTCCAATTTTTGATAGCTGCATCTTAGTGAACACGTGTACGCTAAACAACTCCGATCAGTACTAGACAAACCAGTTTTTGATGCGCTGCACAATTCCTTCTGGATGCTCATGTCTTTCAAAGTTTTCAATACGTTCCGCTATTTTGCCAATAATGCTATCGTCTTCACCTCTAAAAGGTTTATTCATTACAATCGGAATAGCTTCATCTACGGTAGAAACGGACCAAATATGGAACTCACCATTTTTAATGCTTTCTATTACATCTTTATGTAATGCAAGGTGTTTAAGGTTTGATTTTGGCATCACAACACCTTGATTTCCTGTAAAACCTTGATGTTTACAAACCTGATAAAAGCCTTCAATTTTTTCGTTCAAGCCACCGACGGCTTGCACTCGACCAAACTGATCAACAGCTCCTGTAACAGCAACTTGTTGATTAATTGGAGATTCAGATAAAGCACTCACCAAGCAACAAAGTTCTGCAAGAGATGCACTGTCACCATCAACTTCACTATAAGACTGTTCAAATACGATGGAGGCAGAGTAAGGCAGTGGTTCATCCAGTTTCAGAGCAGAGCTCAAGAAAGCTTGCATAATCATCATGCCTTTTGCATGTAGATTGCCTCCAAGCTCAGCTTTGCGCTCAACATCGGAAACATCGCCATCACCAAAATGAATTACACAAGATATTCGTGCAGGCTCACCATAGCTGACAGGGTGCCCAGCCATATCAATAACGGTTAGGCCATTGATTTGACCAACTTGTTCCCCAGTTGTCTCAATGATGACTTGGCCATCTAAAATATCGTACACGGCACGCTGAGGAAGGTAAGATTCTCGGTAATACTTGTCGTCAATCGCTTTATCTAACGACTTGTAATCTAATGCTCGGCCATCACTGAACTGGCTGGCAAGCGTTAGAAGTTGAGAGTGCCACATTACTCCTAAAGGCAGATAATGTTGATCTTCAGTAAATCTCATACCGGCTAGCAACAATCTTCTAAAACCACATTCAGTTAAGTGAGGCAGCTGATATTGAGAACATATCCAGTTCACTAAACCAAAGTAATCTGTCAAATTCTGCTCTGACAGATGAATATCTTCTTCAACTTCCGTATACATGGCAAAGCCAGAACAGAAGTCTTCATCGATGTATTCTAGCTCTGCTAACTGACTTCTTTCTCCTGTTACAATCAGTTTTACATCATAAGCTTTAGCTTGCGGTACTGAAGTAGGTAAACGAGTAGGGCTTAGGTTCAGTGGCTCGATAAGGTTTTGTTGAATTGCAGACTTTATATTTGGCCAAAGTCCTGGGTTAGCCAAAATTAGATTAGCCGGTACAATTAAGTAACCGCTATCTGCCTGTGAAATTAAGCCAGGTTGTAAGGCAATATCACCACTTAAATCGACACTGTAACGGTCAAATAAGCGTTTGGCATCAAGTGATTCCGACAAAACAATCGCAGCGTTAGACTGGCTCTGAAGAGCTTTACTGATGAACTCTCTATAGACAGAATTATCTACGCAGTTAATGAGTAGTACTCGCGTCAATCCAGAAATTTTTGAAAAACGAGATATCGTTGCCGACATTCTCGGTTGGAGCTCAGTAAAAGACTTCTTTGGTAACGAAGGTGCAGACTTTAAAAGTGCTTCGTACTGCTCAAGTGAAGGTGTTACGTCTTGCCAATTAAGTTGGTTCATTAAAATTCATCGTAATTCAATCTTGCCGACATTATAACGAAACGGACTATAACACCCTAGCACCAATTTGGTTTGCTCACGGCATTCAACTCTCAATGAACAATACTTAGACAAATGAGTGATCAACATCGATACTTCTAAGAGTTTTATTTGCCCAAGTAAACCATCTGGGTTACGCTGTCACTAGGTTATGTTTATGGGTCGGAACAAATGAAATATCAGCAGCTTGAGAATCTAGAATGTGGGTGGAAATGGAAGTATCTCATCAAAAAATGGAAAGATGGTGAAGCGATTACCCGACATATTGATACAAGCGAAGCAGATGCAGCGGTCGCAGAACTAAAACGCCTTGAACACGAGCCTACACTTGTCTTGGCTTGGATAGAAAACCACATGTCAGAAGAGTTAGATAATAAACTCAAGCAGGCTATCCGAGCGAAACGGAAACGTCACTTCAATGCAGAGCAAGTCCATACAAAGAAGAAATCCATTGATTTAGATTACCGAGTTTGGGAAAAGCTTTCTAGCAGAGCGAATGAACTTGGTTGTACGTTATCTGACGCAATTGAATATTTGCTTTCCGAAGCGTCGAGAAGTGAAAAAGCGAGTCAAAAAGTTACCTCAATTAAAGAGGATTTGAGTAAATTGCTATCTAGCTAGGATAGGGAGTGCCAAATGTTATATGTAATCTTAATTGCAGCCATCGTGATCTTTTGGTTGATCGCAGTCGATAGGCCGGTGTTAAAAGTAAAGTTCGATAATGGCCATATTAGTAACGTAAAAGGGCATCTACCTCCTTCTTTCAAACACAACTTACAGGATATTAGTGAGCATAACCCGTTTACTGGTGAAATGAAGGTGTATAGCCAACGGACAGGAATGCGCTTAAGCTTTTCCAAAGGCATTCCCAAAAAAGTTCAACAGAGGATTCGTAACGTTTTTCCGCATCAGGGCTTCAAAGCAAACAAAAGCAAGAAGCGCGCTTAATTACATATCAGTTACTTCATCATGTTAAATGGGACGCAATGTGGCGTCCCATTTTCGTATCTACAGAAAAATTACTTATCATCGAACAATCAACAACATAAACGGACCAAAACGATGAGATACGTTGTAACTTTAATGATACTGATCTTTGCAAGTACTTCAGTTTTTGCTGACGATTCAGAAACGAACCTGTTGGCTAAAAAGATTAAGACTAAGCTTCAAAAGAAAGTAGACAATAAGTTTGATGACTATCAAGGTTATTGTGACGTCATGATAGAAATGGAGCACAAAAGTAAAAACGCAGTAATAAAAAGAGTAACCAGTAGTGGCGACCAAAAAGTGTGTAGGTACGTTAAGTCCAACTTGAAGAAAGGAAAACGCTATCGTTACAAATACCCCGAAAAGTACATTCGCCTCCATATAACCACAGGCTTATAAATGTTTCAGAACGCAACTGAGCTCGTGATTTTTGGCAGATTTCGTTGCGGAGCGATTAGAGCGTTTAGCTGATTTTTGCTGTTGTACGAGGCGAGTATGAAAGGCTTTTTTGTTTGGTAGCGCTTAAGTTAGTAATCGTGATGCCATTGAATGGCAAATTCAGTGAGTTAGCCATCATCACCATACATAGATTGATTCAGGTGCTTACGGAAGGACACGCCAGTAAGTCGGGGACTAAGCGCGCATCAATTTTCAATAAGAGATTTGATTTGCTTCGTAAGCATAACCACAAACCAAACTAGCGATTGCAAGTCCACAGGAACCTCGGTTAAAGCCTCAAAAGCAAACAATGTTGTTAATCTTAGGAGGACATTTTAAAGTAGCTAAAACCGGACATTATTGCTTTGAGATCTCACTCCTTGATGCGCATTATATGTGTTATGTTAAATTGTATATCGCCGTACGCTAAATGTTGTCTGAGTATGCTCCTATTCCCCTGCAGATTTTAAATTTAAGGGCCTTACTGTGAGCATTAAACATAATCATTATTTACCATAAAATACTTAATATAGATCTTAATAATCTATCGATTGTTAAGATCTATATTAACGCCTTTTTACTTATTGAAATGACTGTATAGCTTCAAAGATATCTTGTCTTCTAACTGGCTTGGAAATGAATCCGTCCATACCGGCATCCAGGCATTTATCTCTATCGCTTTCTAGCGCATGTGCAGTTAACGCTATAATTGGGGTCCTGATACCTTTATCTCGAATAAGTCTTGTTGCGGTAATTCCATCCATCACTGGCATCGAGACATCCATGAGAATCAAATCGATTAAATCCTCATTCTCTTCTAAAAATGTTAATGCCTCTGCTCCATGGCTTGCGATATGAACATTATGGCCAAGGTTATTTAAGATAAGCTTTATTACGAACTGATTCGATTCGGTATCTTCTACGACGAGAAGTTCCATTGCTTTTGTCGGTTGATTGGTTTCGATTCTAACTGGACGATTTTGATTACAACGAGTCAAAACTGGAATCGAAATCGTAAAGGTTGAACCAACATGCTCATCACTTTTAACGGCAATCTTTCCACGCATCATTTCGACTAAATGCTTGGTTATTGCGAGCCCCAGTCCTGTACCACCGAAGCGTCTCGTGATGGAACGGTCTCCTTGATGAAATGCCGTAAACAAGTGCTCTTGCTTTGCTTTAGATATACCAATTCCAGTGTCAGATATTGAGATCACAAGTTCAGCATCTTGCTCAGATACAGAAACTTTTACTTCACCTTCGTCTGTAAACTTTATTGCATTCCCTATTAGATTAAACAGAATTTGAGATAACCGCGTGGAGTCAATCCAAAATTGTTTGTCATTAGTGACAGTACAGTTGAGCTTGAATTTAAGATTTTTCTTCTTAGCTATTTGTTTTTGCTGAGAAATAACAAAAGTGACAGTGTCTCTTAAGTTAATCCATTGTTCATTGAGCTGAAAGCGACCTGACTCGATTTTAGAAAGATCAAGAATGTCACTGATTATCGCGAGAAGTAACTCTGCAGAGCACTCCATTTGGCTCAAAGCATCAATTTGTTCTTCTGACAAGGTTGATTGCTTCAGTATATCTAGCATTCCAAGAACGGAATTTAAAGGGGTTCTTATTTCATGACTCATCATCGCTAAGAACTCCGACTTAGACCGGTTCGCAAGCTCTGCTTCTTCTCTTGCTTTAGCGAGCTGAGTTGTTCTTACTTCAACGATACGTTGTAACTTCTCTTTGGTCTCGATATCAATGACCGCCCTTTCAATTAAGGGACGAAACCGCCTCAAGGTTTCCTTATTCTCTATGCTAAAGTGCCCTTTCTGAGCTCCAATAAGTAGGATTACGGTTTGCGTTACTTCTGAGCGTATACCAGTTAAAACGACCGAGTTTACATGGCTTTTTATAAAGCTGTTTAAGTTAACAAACTCAGCGAGTTTATCTGGCTCGAACAGTAGAATGCATTCACCATTGAGAGCTCTTTGATAGGTGTTACCGTGTAACCAGGATACATTATCAAATACGCTATTAGTTGATATCAATGTCTTGAAGGGATATCGTTCACCATCACGAGTCAGTACAATAAAATCATCGAAGTTGATGTACTTTTTGAGGACATTGTTTAATCCCGTAAATATCTCATGCCGATTCTTTGCCTCACTCATCGCAGATATCGCGGAAAGAATGGCCTTGTTTTCATCAGCGAGTAGTCGTTCTCTTTGTCTAGCCTGCTTTAGCTCAACTAACGCTTCTTGAAGCGCTTCCTGTTGATATATGTCTAAGTATTTATCTTTCATAAGGTTTATGGAATATAGCCGATGAAATCATCAGGTTTCCATGTCCATTCTCACCACCAATAAATCTACCTTGCTCGCCGAAAGTAAAAGGGCAAATAAAAGGCAAATGTTCTAGTTCTTGGTTAATTTGTTCACAAACGCTATTCATGTCTTGCATTAAGTGCAACATGGGACCTGCGCAAAAGATATTTATCACTCCAATTTTTCGAGACTCTTCTAATTTTTGGTTAAAAGCGGCATTGACGACTTTTGCAGCGCGCGCAACGAGATGCTCACGACTTCCTTTCATTAATGTGAGCTCGTCACCCTCTTCTATTCGTGTAAACAACTCGATTCCACCATCTTGCGTCTCTCGGATCGGATGGGATAACTTGTAATATGGGCGATCATAGAGATGACCTGCGATCCGCCCTAATGGATAAGCACTCGAGTTTGTAAACAGCATATTATCTTTACCTACTTGGTTATCCTGGTGATTTGTCCACCTTCTATAAACATTGAGCGCAGGTTCGTTATCAATTTCAAGTAAGCATCTATCGTTGGTCTTGGTTGCAACACCTTTGATATTAGTTGGTGTATGTCCAGCGCTAAAAGCGATATCAACAGGTTGAGAGGAGTAAAAGAGAGTTAAGCTTAAACCTGAAGTTTGAGAGCCTTGGGCGGTTATCACAGACCATTTCCCAGCGATGTTATTATCAGCGGCCGAACCACCAATAATTGGAATTAGAGTTCCAAATCTTTCATCTATATACGCAATGATTGATTCCTCTTGCCCTGGTGTGGCATGAAGTAGAATTAAGTTTGGTACCTCTCCTACACGGTTAGAGCTCTCAAGGGCCATATCCAAAGCCTTGGTGACGCTGTCACCTGAGTTGTGATTAGAAATACCAGTACCATAAGCATGAGGACCTGTATCATAAACAGCAAGCGCCGCAATTACTGGGCCTGTATGAAAGCCCTGATCTGTCATTACGGCTTGACATGAACTGGCGCCATGAAAAGGCACACCAGGAAAATGCGCAAGAAACGCTTCTCGAATCAACTCGAAATTGTATTCTTCCGTGTAGTAACACATCACGTAAGACAAGTTCTGTTGTGTCAATTCGGACCTGAGCGTTTTTATCGCTGAGTCTTCATCTTTAATATGAGTAAAAACTGATTGGCAATGCATACGATTTTATAATTGGATATCACTCTGCTGTTATACCATTCCAACCAATTTTCTCTAGGTAAGAAGGTGTTAATTTCATTAATAAGTTACGATTATCTCGTGATAGATCGTATTTATAATTGAACTACAACAATGTTTTCACCTTTTTTAAAGGTGATTTTTTTCGATTCAGGCATGATGTCCCATTCTACTGACTTATGCTTCTCATTGAGATTGATAAAATTACCAGATTGATTTAGATCAATTTTTAGAGTGCTACTTTCTGTCGTTTCGAGCGAAATTCCCATTGAGTCACGATTAATCGTGATTATTTCTCCTTCAATTGTTACATCGCATCGTTCTTTTTGTGAACAGTCAACGCTATTAACACTCTCGTGTGTAAAGGTACGCCAGAAAAATGCGCCTATTAAAACACTGAGCATGATTAAGATTTGTGCAAGTCGCGCCTTTGTTAACTTTTGTGCAGGCATAATTACTAATATCCTTGTTACAAACTTCAAACTTTTTAAATAAAAAATGATTTCCAGAGGTCCAGTAAGGTTACTACCCTGTCATTGAATTGTTAATTCAAGTATAGTGTCACGCTGAAAATGCCACTTTTTATTAAAGTCAGCAATGGAAATAAGGTGATGATAACACTTGAATTCTAGAGTTTACTTGGGTGGTGTTACGACGCAAGTCGTGTTGGAAGTAAAAGTGTAGTTAATTAGAAATTGGAAGCATGCAAATGAGCCAAGTAAAGCAGCTTGAACAAAACTACAACTATACAGTCGTTCGCCAATTTACCCTTGTGACCATTTTATGGGGCATAGTTGGTATGGCTGTTGGTGTTTTGATTGCCGCTCAATTAGTTTGGCCACAGCTAAACTTTGATACGCCGTGGTTGACGTACAGTCGCTTACGTCCACTGCATACTAATGCGGTAATTTTTGCGTTTGGTACCAGTGCTCTGTTCGCAACGTCTTATTATGTTGTACAGCGCACATGTCAAACACGTCTTTTTGGTGGCCCACTCGTTGCCTTCACCTTTTGGGGTTGGCAAGCAATCATCCTAGCAGCAGCCATTACTTTGCCTCTCGGTTTAACATCGGGTAAAGAGTATGCTGAGCTAGAATGGCCTATTGATATCGCAATTGCGCTAGTATGGGTATCATATGCGGTGGTGTTCTTCGGCACACTGGTGAAACGAAACACGTCACACATATATGTGGCAAACTGGTTCTTCGGTGCCTTTATTATCACAGTAGCAGTACTTCACATCGTGAACAGCATGGCTATTCCTGTGTCACTCGGTAAATCTTACTCGATTTACTCGGGCGCAGTGGATGCGATGGTTCAGTGGTGGTATGGACACAATGCGGTAGGTTTCCTACTGACCGCTGGTTTCCTAGGTATGATGTACTACTTCGTTCCTAAACAAGCTGAACGTCCTGTTTATTCTTACCGTCTATCTATCGTTCACTTCTGGGCACTTATTTCTCTATATATTTGGGCAGGCCCTCACCACCTTCATTATACAGCGCTACCAGACTGGACTCAGTCTCTAGGTATGGTTATGTCGCTGGTTCTATTTGCTCCTTCTTGGGGTGGTATGATCAACGGTATTATGACGTTATCTGGTGCATGGCATAAGCTTCGTTATGACCCTATCCTACGTTTCCTAATCGTTTCACTGTCGTTCTACGGTATGTCTACCTTTGAAGGCCCGATGATGTCGATTAAGACGGTTAACGCACTTTCTCACTACACAGACTGGACCATTGGTCACGTTCACTCTGGTGCGTTAGGTTGGGTTGCGATGGTTTCTATCGGCTCTGTATATCACTTGGTACCTCGCCTATTTGGCCAGGAGCGTATGTACTCTGTTGGTCTAGTTAATGTGCATTTCTGGCTAGCAACAATCGGTACCGTTCTTTACATCGTTGCGATGTGGATCTCTGGTGTAATGCAAGGTCTTATGTGGCGCGCGGTTAACTCTGACGGTACGCTAACTTACAGCTTTGTTGAGTCTGTAGAAGCGTCTTATCCGTTCTACTTTGTACGTTTCCTAGGCGGATTTATCTTCCTATCTGGTATGTTCCTAATGGCATACAACACGTACAAAACGGTAAGTGCACCTAAAGAAAGCCTAAAAGCTATCCCACATCCGGCATAAGGAGATTTAAGAATGAGTAATAATTCTAATAATCGCCATGAAATCTTAGAACGTAATGTCGGTTTGTTGGCTATTTTTATCGTGTTTGCTATCAGTTGGGGCGCTCTTGTAGAGATCACGCCTCTGATTTTCCAAAAGCAAACGACTGAACCTGTAGAAAATCTGCGCGCTTACACTCCTTTGGAGATGGAAGGCCGTGATATCTACATCCGTGAAGGTTGTAACGTTTGTCACAGCCAGATGGTTCGTCCTTTCCGCTCAGAGACTGAACGTTACGGTCACTACTCTGTTGCTGGTGAGAGTGTTTGGGAACACCCATTCCTTTGGGGCTCTAAGCGTACAGGCCCGGATTTAGCTCGTGTTGGTGGTCGTTATTCTGACGAATGGCACCGTGTTCACCTGTTAGATCCTCGTGAGCTTGTACCTGAGTCAAACATGCCAGGTTTCCCGTGGCTAGCTGAAAACGTTTTAGACGGTAAGCTAACTCAGAAGAAACTTGAGCTATTTCGTGATCAGTTCGGCGTTCCATACACTGATGAAGAGATCGCGAATTCGGCTAAAGAAGTAGAAGGTAAAACAGAGATGGATGCAATCATCGCTTACCTTCAGTCTCTTGGTCATGCAATGAAGTAAGGGGATCATATGGATTTCGGTACAATTCATAGTATTTATACCGTTGTACTCTTCGCTAGTTTTATTGGCATCGTATGGTGGGCATTTAGTAAAAAGCGTAAAGCACGCTTTGAAGAAGATGCCAACTTGGTGTTTGCTGACGAAGAACAAAAGACCCCTAATAACCAAGGAGTGAAGAAGTAATGACTACATTCTGGAGTCTCTGGATTATCGTGATTACTGTCGGTACGCTAGTAGGCTGTGCGATTCTCCTGACTTGGTGCGCTAAAGATAAAATGGGCGTCGAGGAAGGGGAAGACATGGGCCACGAGTACGATGGTATTCGCGAGCTAAACAACCCTCTACCAAAGTGGTGGACTTACCTGTTTGTAAGCACATTTGTGTTCGCAGCAGTTTACCTTGCCCTATTCCCAGGCCTAGGTAGCTTCAAGGGCTTTTTAAACTGGCAGAGTTCGGCTCAAACCGTTCGCTCACTAGAAGAGTCAAAAGAAGCCATCGCTGCAGCACAAGAGAACAAGCAACTAAACCAATATGCAAAAGAACTGGATGATGCCGACGCTTACTTCGGCGAAGCATTCCGTAAACTTGCGCACAATGACAGTGGTCTACGCCCAATTCCTGAAATTGCGCAAGATCCTGAAGCATTAAAAGTTGGTCAGCGTTTGTTTTTGCAAAACTGTTCTCAATGCCATGGCTCTGATGCACGTGGTCAGAAAGGCTTCCCTAACCTGACTGATGATGCATGGCTATATGGTGGCGAGCCAGCAGCGATCGTTACAACCATCATGCACGGCCGTATTGGTCAAATGCCAGCATGGAAAGATGCCCTTGGTGAGCAAGGTGTTCAAGAAGTTGTAAGTTACACACTTAGTCTATCTGGTCGTAAAGTAAATGCTCGTGAAGCCGCGGCAGGTAAAGCACGCTTCGTAGTGTGTGCAGCTTGTCATGGTACCGATGGTAAGGGTAACCCTGCAGTCGGTGCGCCTGACCTTACAGACCAAGACTGGTTATTTGGTGACTCTCGTGCAGCTGTAACAGAAACCGTAATGAACGGACGCTCAGGCGTAATGCCTGCGTGGAAAGACATTTTGGGTGAAGATAAAGTTCAGCTCGTTGCCTCATATGTCTGGAGTTTAAGTAACTCAGAGAGTAAGTAACTGAGATATTACGTAACATAGCAATAACAGCCCCTTTCAGAGGGGCTGTCTTTCCTTTAAATTTAACGCCTTACATTTTTTCATTTAGCTGTTGAGAACTTTTTTATGGTAAAGCCT